>CAYRII010000321.1:2639-2965 GCA_964424245.1 uncultured Terriglobales bacterium
CGAGGCCGTGACGCTCATCATGGGCTGCTACGGGATCGGCGTATCACGGCTGGTGGCCGCGGCCATCGAGCAGAACCACGACGATCGCGGCATTATCTGGCCGGCCGCCATCGCGCCCTACGAACTCGCGCTCGTGCCCATCCACATGCACAAGTCGCAACGGCTGCGCGAGGCGGTGGACGGTCTCTACGGACGGCTGCGCGCTACGGGCATTGAAGTGCTGCTGGACGATCGGCGTGAACGGCCCGGCGTCATGTTCGCCGACATGGAACTCATCGGCATACCGCACCGCTACGTCTTCAGTGAACGGGGCCTCGACAACGGCA
>CAYRII010000322.1:0-2965 GCA_964424245.1 uncultured Terriglobales bacterium
CCAGGCGGCCGGCGTGGTGGTGGTGGCGCGTCCGCTGACGCGACTCTCGCCCCGGCAGCGCGCGGCGCTGGAAGACTACGCCTGCGTGGGTAGCGTGATTCTGTTGGAAGACGAAGCGGCAGATCCAGGCTTCCTCTCCGGCTATCGCCGCGGGCCCCGGGAAAAACGCGGCGTGCCCGTGGCCACGGGGACACTCTACCGCCTGGGCAGCCTGCGCAGCGGCGAGCTGGGCGAGCTGTTTCGCGGGCCGTACCTGCGGAACATCCAGCGGTTTAGCCTGCTCGGCAACGCCATGCAGACCGCAATTTCCTGGGAAGACGAAGACCGGCTGCGCGTAGAGAACTTCACCGGCCGGTTCGACTACGCGGGCGGCTACCTCAATCATGTGAGCCGGCGTCTCGCCAACCGGCTCGTTTTCCCCAGCCTCGGTTGGCTGCTGGGATGGCTCACGGTGTACATCTTCGTGGTAGGCCTCGTGAACTTCACGCTGCTGGGCCGGCTGCGCCGTCGCGAATGGGGCTGGCTGACCGTACCGCTGCTGGCCGCGGTCTTCGCGGGAGGCATGTACGCTGCGAGCGTGGCGCGGCGGCCGCCCACGTTGCAACTCGACGAGGTGAGCCTGCACTGGATGGACGACCGCAGCCCGCTGACCGCTACCGAAGTGGCGGTGCGCGTCACCTCACCGCGGCGCACTGCGGTGCAAGTGTCTGTGCCGGAGAGCCTGTTGGTTCGCAACTGGCCTTCGCGCCGGCAGGCTTCCATCAGCGAAGAGCTGTTCGGCGGCCATGGAGGGCCGGAGCCCGCGTGGGAGGTGCAGCTCTCGCCCTCGGTGGCGTTTGAGCTGCCGCTGCTGCAATGGTCCTACGACGAAATGCAACTGCGCGCGGTGCATCGCAGTCCCGGGACGGTGCGGCGCGTAGGAGCCACCACCCTGCGCAACGAAACCGGCCGCAGCTTCCGCGAGGCCCTGCTGGCCGACGCAGAGTCGCTCTACTTCATCGGCTCGCTGGCGGCCGGCGCCGAGGTGGACTTGGCCAGTGTGCGCAAAGAGCCGTTGCGCGACCATGTGGGGAAGTGGTCCGGCTACGCCTCGATGAGCCGCTTCGTGGGCGAAGACGACCGCGGTGAAACCGACAAACAGCGCGAGGAGAGGATTGCGCGCGAATTCGCGGAGTGGCGCCAGATCCTGCGCGGGCCTTTCTCCCTCACCGAGCTCGTTCGCACGTGGCCGCGCAAGACCGAATTCATTTTCAACAACAGCTCGGCCGTGTTCCTGGGACTTTCGGATGAGCCCGCCCTGGCCGTTTTCCTTCGCGGGGTGGAATACCAGAGCCGCGGCTTCAGCGTCACCGCTGTGGCCTTCGCCAAGCAGCCATGATCGAAGCCGAAAATCTCGTACGAAGTTACAACGGCACACGCGGGCTGGCCGGCTTCCAGCTTCGCGTCGAGCCGAGCGAGCTGTCTGGCCTCGTGGGCCCCAACGGCGCCGGCAAGACCACGCTGATCAAAATTCTCTCCACGCTGCTGCGCCCCGGGGGTGGCCGCGCTGCGATCGGCGGCCACGATGTGGTGCGCGCGCCGCGCGCCGTGCGCGCGATGGTTGGCTACCAGCCCGATGTGCCCGGCCTCTATCACGACATGCGCGTGCGCGAGTTCCTGGAGTTTTTCGCCGATGCGTTCCACCTGCGCGGGCCCGCGCGGCAGGCGGCGGTGGATAAGGCGTTGCGCCGCTCCGGCCTCGACGCGCGCAGCGACGCCTTCGTCGAAGAGCTCTCCCTCGGCATGAAGCAGCGCCTGGTGCTGGCCAAAACCCTGCTGCACGACCCCAAAGTGCTGTTGCTCGACGAGCCCGCCACCGGCCTCGACCCGCTGGCGCGCATCGAGCTGCGCGAGCACCTGAAGGCGCTCAACCGCGAAGGCGTCACCATCCTCGTCTCCTCGCACATCCTGAGCGACCTGGAAGACATCTGCACGCGCGTCGCGCTGATTGCCGAGGGCCGCAACGCCGCCGACGCCGAAGGCCACACCGTGCTCACCCTGCGCGGAGGCGAAGCCCCCGGCGTCGCCGTCCGCTGCGAGATTGAAGTGCTCGGCGACGCCGCCGCGGCAACTACCGCCGCAGCCGCCTTCGCCGGCGCCACCGTTCAGGAGACGAGCGGCTTGCGGCTCTTCGTGCTCGTCGCCGGTGGCACCGAACAGGCCGCCGCGCTGCTGCAGCACCTGGTGACCTCCGGCGTGCGCGTGGTGCGATTCGACCCGCAGGGGCCGGCGCTGGAGGAGCGTTACCGCCAGGCGTTCGGGGAGAAGCGCGCATGAACCCGATGATCCGCAAAGAGCTGCGCCAGCGGATGCGCGAGCGTCGCGCCTGGCTGCTGCCCTCGCTCTACCTTCTTGGTCTCGGCGGCGTAGTGGCCATCGCTTATAACGCCGTGGCCAACATCAGCGAAGAGCTCGGCAACGAGCCGCAAGGCGCGGCCATCGGCGTCGCTGTTTTCCTCACGGTGACCTACACGCAGCTCACGCTGCTGTTGATTCTGGCGCCGGTGTTCAGCGCCGGCACCGTCACCATGGAAAAAGAGCAGCGCACGCTGCCGGCCCTGTTGACCAGCCTGCTTTCCGCGCCACAGATCTGGTGGGGCAAGTTCATCGCTTCCCTGCTGTTCCTCTGCCTGCTGCTGGTGAGCGCGCTGCCGGTGCTGAGCCTGACGTTCGCGCTGGGCGGCGTCTCGCCGGGCGATCTGTTTGTGTCTCTGGGCATGACGCTACTGATGCTTGCCAGCATTTGCACAGTGGGACTCTACTGCTCGTCTTTTTTCCGCCGTAGCGTGCATTCCACCGCCGTTACCTACGGAGTGATCGTGCTGCTCACGGTGGTGACGGCGGTAGCGTCGTTTCTCTTGCACTGGTACTGGGAATCCGGCCTGGGCCCGTTGGACTCCCGCGGTGACCCGCCCGGCTACGTCAA
>CAYRII010000323.1:0-2956 GCA_964424245.1 uncultured Terriglobales bacterium
GCGCGGGGCGGCCATGCATGGGAAGCAGTTTCTCCTGGACACAGTGCATGCCGGGATTGACGAGAAGAACCTCTATGGACGCGTGGATTTCGTCAAAGGAGTGCCGCGAGGCAACATCGAGCTGGTGGTGAAAATGGAGTGCTTCGCTGCAGGCAGCTCCGAACCAGTGCGCAGGCTGCAAGCAGAGATCGGCGTCGAGGACCGGCAAATCACGGCGTGGCAACTGATTCGTGAGGATGACAGATCGTCAAAGGCGGATGTGGAAGAAGCAGAGGCTTCCGGGTTCAATTGCCGCCTGCGCAAAGTTCTGGAATTCGAGTTGCCTCTGGCCGCGCTGGCCGCGGAACACGGCTCCAAGCTTCGCCTGCGTTGCAGCATCTGGCGCGACCATCTGCCCGTGGATGCCCTACCCGCCGAGGGCTGGATGGAATTGGACGTGGTGAGCGAAGAGGAACTGGCCGCCCGCACCTGACCGGGCTTCTCCCGGCGCGGGATGACACCGATCGCATCCGGCGGGTGTGCCGCCGGATGCTGAGGCGTGCGAATCGCGGTTTCGCGGTCCTACTTGCCTTCGACGTCGGCCAGCAGCAGCATCGGCCGGCTGAGCTCCAGAATGATCTCGGTGCCTGCCGGGAGTTCGGCGGTCTTGCGCTTGGTGAGCCAATGGGTGACGGTGGCGGCGGCACCAATCGTGGCGCCCACCAGCGCGCCCTTGCCTCCGCCGGCGAGCGCGCCCACGGTCATTCCGCCGCCGGTACCCGCGGCGATTTCCACTTTGTCGCGGCCGCTCATGCCCTCGCCCTTGATCTGGCCTTCGTCAGTCACGTCGGTCTTGGTTGCGGGGTCGGTATCCACCACCACCGCGTTCATGTTGTAGCGGTCGCCGTTGGGCATGGTGATCATGTTGGGACGCAGATCGATGGTGGGGCGTCCCTTGATGCGGCGCTTTTCGGAAACCTTGACTACGTAGCCCTCAATGGACGCGCCGACGGGGATTACCGTCTTGCCGTCGAGAGCAACCGGTTCGGTTACGCGGCCGGCAAAAGCGTCACCGGCCTTGCTGGTGGCGGTGGAGATAGGGGTCTCCAGCTTCATGCGCACGCCCGTCCCGGCGGGAAGAGAGAGGGAACCGTCTGTGCCCTGCGCAACAGCCAGGGTGGCGGACAGGCCCAGGCAAACCGCGATCGCAAACAGCTTCTTCATTTCATTTCCTCCTGATCCTGCTTGTTCGATTTGGACTGTGGGGGTGCGGCCTTGCACGCCGCATCCAGAACTTGGGTGAAAGGCGAGATGTCGAGCCGGCTGGAACCAACTTGGGACCGCAGCGCGGTCGCCGGAGCGAAGCGTCTCGGAGGAGAGAAGCATCTGCTCGGACTGTAAAACACCAACGAAAACCGGACAATACCTGTAAATCCGTGTGAACCACGGGAGGTACCTCCCAGGAAACTTAGGATGCGGGCAAGCGGGAATTCGTGCGATTGAAAAACCAAATCCGGGTAGCTGCACACTGCTGCGATTTTGCCGAGCAGATCGGTGGATGGCATATAATCGGCCCCTTCAAAGTGAGCGATCATGAAAGATTCCAGCCCCACAACGATCTCTTCCATTCACGCACGGGAAATTCTGGACTCGCGTGGAAACCCCACTGTGGAAGCCGACGTGATTCTGGCGGGTGGCGCCCAGGGGCGTGCCGCAGTGCCCAGCGGAGCGTCAACCGGGGAGCACGAGGCGGTCGAACTGCGCGACGGGGACAAAGACCGGTACCTGGGCAAGGGCGTGAGCAAGGCGGTGGCAAACGTGAACCAGGGACTGGCGCCGGCGCTTGTGGGCATGGATGCGGCGGAGCAGCGCCGCCTGGACGAGCGCATGATCGAGCTGGACGGAACGAAAAACAAGTCCGGCTTCGGGGCCAACGCCATTCTTGCCATTTCCATGGCCGCGGCGCGTGCCGCTGCCGCCGCACACAGCCTGCCGCTCTACCGCTATCTGGGCGGGGCGGGAGCGGGTCTGCTACCGGTGCCGATGATGAACATCCTGAACGGCGGCGCCCACGCCGACAACAACGTGGACTTCCAGGAGTTCATGGTGATGCCCGTGGGTGCGGCGTCGTTCGGCGAAGCTCTGCGCTGGGGTGCGGAGACCTTTCACACGCTGAAGGGTGTGCTGAAGAAACGCGGCTACAACACCGCGGTGGGCGACGAAGGCGGCTTTGCTCCCTCGCTCAAATCGAACGTGGAGGCCATCGAGTTGATCCTCGAGGCCATTCAGGCTGCGGGCTACCAGACCGGGAAGCAGATCGCCATTGCCCTTGACCCCGCGGCCAGCGAGTTTTGCAGCGACGGCAAGTATGTTTTCAAAAAGTCGGACCAGAGCACGAAAGGCTCCGAAGAGATGGTGCGCTTCTGGTCTGATTGGGCGCGGCAATATCCCATTGTCTCCATCGAAGACGGCCTGGCCGAGGACGACTGGAAGGGCTGGAAGCTGCTTACGGAAGAGCTCGGTGGCCGCATCCAACTGGTGGGCGACGACCTGTTTGTGACCAACACGGAACGGCTGAACCGGGGCATCAAGCAAGGGGTGGCCAACTCCATTCTGATCAAAGTGAACCAGATCGGCACGGTCAGCGAGACCCTGGACGCCATCGAGATGGCGCACGGCAACGGCTATACCGCCGTGATCTCGCATCGCTCCGGCGAGACCGAGGACACGTTTATCGCCGACCTAGCTGTGGCCACCAGCGCCGGGCAGATCAAGACGGGTTCGGCTTCGCGCACCGACCGCGTCGCCAAGTACAACCAGTTGCTGCGGATTGAAGAGGAACTGGGGCGGGCGGCACGGTTTCCGGGAATGGACGCCATCAATTTTGGCGGGCGGGAGAGAAACTAGGAACGTTTGAGCATGACCCGACCCAAGCCACTCGTTCTCGTTATCCTCGATGGCTGGGGCCATGCGCCGC
>CAYRII010000324.1:0-2948 GCA_964424245.1 uncultured Terriglobales bacterium
CGCAAGTATCCCGTGTATTTTTCCTACCCCTTCCGGGAAGTAGACCACTTGAGCATTCAGTTGCCGGACGGCTACCGCAAGGAGACTCTTCCCCCGCTTCGCAAAACCGACACAGAAGTCGGATTGTACGAGTCGAAACATGAAGCGGATGCGAGCACCTTGAAGTTGAATCGGTTGCTGGAGGTTCAGGTTTACTTTGTGCCGATCGAGTTCTATCCCCAGGTCAGGCAGTTTTTCGGAGCCGTGAGGACTGGTGATGAAGACCAACTGGTTTTGCAGGTCGCAGAGGTGGGCCAGACTCGGTAATCGATTGGCTGCGATTGCCTTCGCCATCTTTGCCTTGTGGGCGCCGCTGGCGGTACACGCCGGCGCGCCGGAATGGCTGCGTGCCCTCGCTCGGGAGCCCCTCGGTGCCTATCCCAGCGAAACGGAAGCCGTGCAGCTGTTGGACGAGCAGATCACGACCGTCCGCGAGAACGGCGAGATCCGCACTCTGTACCGGCGTGCCTACAAAATCCTGCGGCCCCAGGGTCGTCATTGGGGCACCGCGGTGGTCCATTTTGACAGTGACTCGCGCCTGACTTTTCTGAAGGCCTGGTCCATCCCGGCCCAGGGCGGGGAATACGAGGTGAAGGAGAAAGACGCAGTCGAGACCAGCCTGGTCTCGGACTCGCTGTATTCGGACAACAGGCAGAAGATTCTCACCATTCCCGCAGCAGACCCGGGAAGCGTAGTGGGATATGAATTCGAGCAGAGGCGCCGGCCCGAGGTCTTGCAGGATTCCTGGTGGTTCCAGGATTCCATTCCAGTGCGGCACGCGCGCTACCTGTTGGAGCTTCCTAAAGGTTGGGAGCACTCTGCCTACTGGCTGAATCACGAGGTTCGCGAGCCACGTCCGGCGGGCGAGAACCGATGGATGTGGGAGGTTGCAGATGTACCGGCCCTGGAGTCGGAGCCTTCCATGCCGTCCAGGAGCGCCATTCAGGCTCGTCTTGGCATCAAGTTCTTTGCCGGCGAACGCCGCAACGCGCAGGCTACGCAGCGTTCCTGGGAGGAAGTGGCGCTCTGGTACTGGCAACTGGCGGGCGCCCGCCGCCAATCCACGCCCGCGATCCGGCAGCAGGTTGCAAGTCTTACCGCCTCACTGCCCGGATCGGAGGAAAAAGTTCGTGCACTGGCGGCTTATGTGCAGCGCCAGATCCGTTACGTAGCCATTGAAATCGGGATTGGAGGATACCAGCCTCACGCGGCAAGCGACGTCTTCACCAACAAGTACGGTGATTGCAAGGATAAGGTCACGCTTCTCAGCGCCATGCTGGGAGAAATCGGCGTGGACTCCCACTACATTCTCGTACACACCAGCCGTGGTGCTGTCCAGCCTGTATTTCCTTCTATGCTGAGCTTCAATCACGTTATCCTTGGCATCCGAGTGCCGGCGGGGGCTTTCACGGATTTCGCGTCCGCGCTGGTGGAGACAAAATCATTCGGCCGCCTGCTCTTCTTTGATCCGACGGACGATATGACCCCGCTCGGCGAACTGCCTCCAGGATTACAGGCCAGCCAGGGCCTGATTGTGAGTGAAGACGGCGGTGCGCTGGCGGAGTTTCCCCTCGCTCCCTCGAATACGAACCGCTTGCTGCGCACCGGCAAGATGACGTTGGGACCGGATGGTACGCTCACCGCCCGCATCCAGGAGCTTTACTTTGGCTACCTCGCCGCCAATCGCCGCACCGCCATGCTCGCGGTCCCACTATCGGAGCGTGCCAGGCAATTGGAGCGGAGGTTGGGTTTTCACCTGGGAGATTTTGTCCTGACCAACGCGAAAGTCGTGGACTTGGACAAAATTGATTCGTCATTCGGCCTGATTTACGAATTCAAGGCTGCCAATTACGCCAAGAGGGCCGGCAACTTGTTCCTGCTGCGGCCCAGGGTGCTGGGCCAGAAGAGTGACGACGTGCTCGAACTGAAGGAGCGAAAGAACCCGGTGGAATTCACCGCCGCAAGTCTCGAGACCGACATCTTCGAAATCACCCTGCCCCCCGGATACGTGGTGGATGAGCTCCCGCCTCCCGTCGAGGCGGAAATCGGCGCCGCCAGCTACAAGAGCAGAATCGAGCTGGATGGAAACGTCCTGCGCTACCGGCGCGACTACGAGATTAGGGAGGTTCACGTAGGCCGCGAACGATTCGAAGACTTGAAAAAGTTCTTCCGTCAGATCGCTTCTGACGAGCGCAGTAACGCCGTCCTGAAGCGCGCCCAGTGATCGCGCGCGGCGCCTGCCATGCCCTATCGGGATTCCGCCAGCGAAGCGGGAAAGCGCACGGCAAATTTCTCTGAGCGTTCCATGGGTAATCCGCCCGGCGACAGAATGACGATACGCGCCGACATCTTGCGCCCCCGGGTGGCGGCGGCCGGCACCCGGATCGTCACCGGCGGTGCATCGCTCGCCTCCGGACACGCCACGGTCCTGCGCGCCTCCAGATTTCCCGCTGCGTCCTGAAAGTCAGGGTCGGCTGCAACCACGGGCTTGCCGCCGGCCTCAAATTTCGCCAGTACAATGATTTTCTCCTCGGCGTTGCGACAGGAGAGCGGCAGGCTGATTTCCACCGAGCCACCATCGGGATCAATCACGGTCGCTGGCTGGCCAAGGAAGACTAGCAGCGGCGGCTTGCCACCCGGCGATACGGACGCGTCCGGATAGCGCCGGGTAAATTCCTCCAGCACCTTCCGGTAGGATTCCTCCATGCGTTCTTCCCGCGTCTGCCAGCGGGGATGCGACGAGAGAAACGCCACCACGCTGGACTGCTCACCCCGCACTCGCTTCAGCAGGTGGTTCAGGGACACGACGAAATCCGGATGATAGCCCGCTCGTCCCAACAGAATCATGCCGGTAGCGTCCGCCTGGTGTTCCCGGTTGCGCTGTACTTTTCCGAAGATGAAAGGCAGCG
>CAYRII010000325.1:0-2944 GCA_964424245.1 uncultured Terriglobales bacterium
TTCCGGCAAGTGGGAGATGACCTGGGAAGGGCCGCAGGGCCCCGTCACCCAGACCATCAACTTCGAGCAGGACGGCGAAAAGCTGAAGGGCACGATCACTTCGACGTTCCAGGGGCAGACGCGCGAGTCGGCCCTGGAAGGCAGCATCAAGGGCAACAAGGTCAGCTTCACCGTGAAGCGCGAGACGCCCCGCGGCGAGATGGTGACCGAGTACAGCGGCACCGTGGAGGGCGACACGATGAAGGGCACGATGCAGCGGGCCGGCGGTGGCGGCCAGGGTGGGCCGGGCAAGGGTCCGGGGGGCGGCGGTCCGCGCGAGTGGACGGCCAAGCGCGCCAAGTAGCACAACTCGATTTCGAGACATCTCCCGGCGGAGCCGCGCGCACGCCAATCGGGCAAAGTCGAACTGGCCTGAAACCGGCTGCGCGTTTGCTGCGTCCTTGAGAACAGCACTGGGTGGGGCAGCTTCAGGGTGGATGCACTCGCCAGCAGCTTGGCAGGCTGGCACACGGTCTGCCCTTCCCTGCGTGCTCCGTTCGGGAGGTTCTCGACTACTTCGAGGAGAAAGAACCGTGGGGAAACCAAAGGTGGGGTGGTGGACGACGTTTCTGGCTCTTTCACTGGCATTCGGACTGGCTGTGAAGGCCGCCGAAGACCCGGCCCAGGTCGCCGGGAAATGGGAGATGAGCTGGGAAAGCCGCCAGGGCACGATGTCGGCGGACCTCGTGCTCGAGCAAGATGGCGGGAAGCTGAAGGGCACGATGTCGGGCCCCGGGGGCCGCGAAACGCCGCTGACGGGCACCATGAAAGGGAACAGCATCACAATGGTGGCCAGGCGGGAAACGCCGCGCGGCGAGTTCACCGTCGAGTACAAGGGCAAAGTGGACGGTGACACGATGCAAGGCAGCGCGGAGATGGGCCAGTTCTCAATGGAGTGGACCGCCAGGCGGAAGAAATAGTTCCGCCAACTTGGACCGCCGGACCGGTGGAGCACGCGGCGCCTGATGCGCGGTGTTTGCGGGCTCTCATCTGTTCAGAGGCAGAGCAAACCTCAGGCTTGGTCAGCGCCATCCGTCGCGAAGACAAATAAGGCTGCGGTGAACATTCCGCGTGTCGCAGTGACCCGCTCGGTAATCCCGGAGGGGCAGTTCAGGATGCTTTCCCCGCGCTCCGCTCCAACGACAGCTTGAGCAGAGGCGGTGCCAGCAGCGTAGTCACCATCACCATAATTACCACAGCAGAAAAGGTGGCATCATCCACCACTCCCAGGCCCCTCCCCACACTCGCGAAGATCAATCCCACCTCGCCCCGCGGCATCATTCCAATTCCGACGGATAGCCGGTCCAGCCCGCGCCCGCACGCCAGGCCCGAAACTATTTTTCCGGCGATCGCGGCAAGGGTCAGCACCCCGGCGAACAACAGAATCCAGCCGGTGGTGAGAGTCTCGAGCTTCACCTGCATTCCCATCAGCACGAAGAACACGGGCACAATCAGGGATTCAAGCGGCGAAAGCAAATCGCGCAGCGAGTGCCCGCGCAGCTCATTGAGGAAGAATTCTTCCAGGACGAGGCCAGCAGCAAACGCACCCACAATCGTCGCCAGGCCCACGAGGTTAGCCAGCCAAGAAAGCACAAAGGCCATCCCCAGTCCGAATAAGAGCTTCAGATTCTCAATGTCCATCCGCTTCATCTGCCGCACCAGCCTCGGGGTCAGCCACATTCCGAGGCCGATCGAGAGCACCAGGAACACCACCGCCTTGAAAGTGATCAAAGAAACCGAGGCCACGCTGATGGTGCCGCTTACTACCAGGCCGCTCACCACCGCGAGGATCACCAGCCCCAGCACATCGTCGATCACCGCCGCGCCGAGAATAATCTTTGCTTCCGTGCGATGGGACTGTTTCAGATCTCGAAAAACACGCGCGGTGATGCCCACGCTGGTGGCCGTGAGGATGGCCCCAATGAAAATGTCCTTTGCCAGTGGGGCATCAGGAATCAGAACGTACATCACCCCGACACCCAGCAGAAACGGAGCAATGATGCCGAGCAGGGCCACGAAGAGCGAGGTCATCCCCACTTTGGCCATCTCATGGACGCTCGTCTCCAATCCCACCAAGAAGAGCAGCACGATGACGGCAATTCGCGACAAGTTGTCCACAAACTGGAAGATCGAAACCGCGGTAGGTCCTCCTGGGCTGGTGAGGATGGCGATGAGGTTTCGCGTCTCATCGGTGTCGGGCAGCATCCTCCGCGCCGCCTCGGCCAGGCTCAAACTCTGTGTGAGAGAAGTCTCGATTACCTTCAAGAGGCCTTCGCCTTCGCGAAGGACAGTCAGCACGGGCTCTCCGAGCCAGTATCCGATGTTGGCGATGAGCACTCCCACCAGCAACTCACCGAGCACGGCCGGCTGTCCGAAGCGTCGCATAGCGCGGCCGCCCAGCGCCGCCCCGAAGGCAATGAACAAGAGCGCCAGAAGAATCGGCGCCACAGGATCCCCGTGGCCGGCAGACGCCTGCGGCTCGGAGGGCACCTCCTGCGCCGCGAGTGTGGCCGGGGTGATCCATAATATCCACGCGAGGAGTGCTGACCAGACTGCCAGGCGAAGGAGCCGTCGTTTTGATCGCAACATTGGGACTCAATTTCTAACTTCCCGCGCGAATTTGGGCAAGTGAAATCGGGGCCCAAATTTCTTTGGGGCTGAGGCTCAGATTGTGTTTGACCGGGGTGCATTCGCCACATAGAATCGCCCGCGATTCTTCTCCCCCAAGACAAGCCGAGGGAGGCCGCCATGCGAAGAACGCGCTTTATGAGCCTCTTTTTTCTGGTTCTCGCGACGGCGTTCTTTCTCGCCACGGAGTTCCGCCAGGCGCTCAAGGCCACACCCGTGATTCTTGCCCTGGAGTCCGGCTCCTGGTCGCTGGCCCGTGTGGAGATTCCAGCGGAGC
>CAYRII010000326.1:0-2939 GCA_964424245.1 uncultured Terriglobales bacterium
GCCGCGAGCCATCTTTAACCCGCGCCAGTTGCAGTTCGCGCTGCGGCTTTCGTTCTGAACGAGAGGGCGGGGCAGAGTGCCGGCCCCGCCCTGTCCGCAATCACCCAGGTTGGCCGACACGTTGCAGAAGTGTGTTGCAACGGTATCTTTGAAACCCGAGGACGGCATGCGATTCGGAATCTACGCGGAGATGCAGACTCCGCCGGATAAGCCCCACGACCAGATGACCTGGGAGATTTTCCGGCAGATCGAACACGCGGACGCCATGGGCTTCGACGTCTACTCCATCATCGACCATCATTTTTTTCAGAAGTTTTCCATCTCGGCCAACCCGCTGGCGATGTTCGCGGCGGCGGCGCAGCGCACACAGCACATCCGCTTTCGCACTGCCCTGCACACGCTGCCGCTGGAGAATCCCATGCGGCTGGCGGGCATGATCGCCGAAACCGACATCCTCACTCACGGCCGCCTGGAGTGCGGCTTGGGCCGTGGCCACGCGTGGCTTTTTCACCCCACCAACGTTGCCCTCGAGGAGAGCCGGCCGCGCTACAACGAGGCCATCGAAATCCTGATCCTGGCCTGGACCAGGGAGAAGTTCTCCTACGATGGCAAGTATTACAAGGTGAAAGATCTCACGGTTGTTCCCCGGCCCGTGCAGAAGCCGCATCCCAAGCTGTATACCGGCGGCACCAGCGACATTACCTACCAGATGGCGGGTGAGCGCGGCTGGGGCGTTTTTGTGCCTCCGCTGCTGCCCTGGAAGGTACTGGAAGGGCCGCTGAACATTTACAAGAAGGCCTGCGCCGAACACGGACATGAACCCAACATCGTGTACATCCGCCCTGTTTATCTCGACGCGGATGAATCCAAGATCCGCCAGGAAGTGGAACAGGCGCTGCTCAACTTCCTGGCCTTCAATGCTTCGCCGGTGGAATCACTGCAGAGCGAAGAGATGAAGGCCGAGCTCAAGGCGAAGGGCTACGGCTTTTACGCCAGCGGCGCGCTGGAGTCGCTGACCAAGCTGACCTACGAGGAGATCGTGGATCAGGAGATCGGATTCATCGGCACGCCGAAAAAAGTGATCGGGCAGATCCGCGAGCTGCAGAAAAAGGGCGGCATCGCGGAGCTGGCCATCGTCTCCAATTTCGGGGGCCTGGAACACTGGAAGTCGATCAAGACGCAGCAGCTGTTCGCCGACCAGGTGATGCCGGCGTTCCGTTGAAGCGGACGCACCGGGTGGCGTAAATTCTGCAGCCGGAGCTGATAATGGCGGTCCACCAGGATTCACCGGGCGCGGCGGTTCCGGTCTCGCGGCACCTGTTTGCTCCGCTGAGTGCGGCCCGGCTCTACGTGTTTGGCGGCATCGTCCTGATCGCTGCCGGCATGCTGTTCGGCGAAATTTTCGCCGTCTTCATCCTTCATCCCACCGCCGGCAAGATCGGCGAAAACCTGCTGCTGGCGACGCGCGCCGTGGCAGCCGGGGATGCGGACACAGTCCTTGCGTACTTCGGCGATATCGGCCGCTTGCTGGAAAGTCGCGGCACCAAGGTGGACACGCACGTCCACATCATCAAGTTCGGATACGTCGCGCTCCTGCTGGCGCTGGTGCAGCCTTTTGTGGCGCTGAGCGAGGCGGCGAAAAAGCGGCTGGCACAGCTTTTTTTGGTGGGCGCCGTCCTTCTTCCGCCATCGGTGTTCCTCATTCCCTACGTGGGGTTGGCGTACAGCCCGCTGCAGGCCATTGGGTGGGCCAGCATTCTCGCTGATTTCGGCGGCTTGTTGACCATCCTGGCCGTGCTTGGAGTGTCTTGGGGCCTGTGGCGCTATGCGCGCGGCGCGCGCACAGGTGCATCGGCGGAAGAGTGGGTGCTGGACCGAAGCTGGTGTGCGCGGGTGTTGCTGGCCGGGGGCACTCTGCTGGTTTTGGCAGGGTTTCTGCAGGGCGCCTACTACGCCGCGGTAGACCTTTACGAGCACGAGCGGCAGGACAACGCACTGCTGCGCTCCATGGCCGAGCACGCGGCCAGCAACAATCTTCCCGCCGCGGAGCAGGCCGTCGCCACCTACGGCGCCTTGCAGGGCAATAAGGCAGTGAAGATCGCCGCGCATGCCCACATCATCGAGTTCGGTTTCCTCGCCATGTTGCTGGCCTATCTGCAGCCGCTGGTCTACCTCAGCGAGCGCTGGAAACGCCGCTGGGTAGTGACGCTGTTGGCAGGCTCGGTCATTCTTCCCGTGTTCGTGCTGGCCGAAGTGAAGTGGGGATTGCTGGCCGGCGGCGTGGCCGATGCAGGAGGCATGCTGGTGGTGATTGCCCTGCTGGGCATGCTGGTGGGTGTCCTGCGCCATACCGGTGCAGCCGACTCCCCCTCCAGGAGTGCGGCATGAGCGGCTCGAGAAAATTGCTGATCGCCGGCGGGCTGGCTTTGTTGCTCTGGGGGATGGGCTACGGACTGTGGTACGCCGTGTTCGACGAGCACCAGACGCTGCAGAAAATGGGCGGCTCGCTGGCTATGGGTTTTGCCCACGCAGCCGGGCGCAACCTCGCCGAGGCCAACGCCGCGTTCGATACCTACTCCGCCACACGCTTCGAGTACGTGCGCGAGGTGGATGTGCACTCCCACTGGAGCGGGCTGGCGATGCTCTTGATCCTTCTGGGCGTGGTGTTTGACCGCGTGGTGTGGGAGGAGCGCCGCCGCCTGATCCTGGCGGCGATGCTGGTCGGCGGTTCCGTGCTTTTCCCCCTGGGAGTGATCCTGCAAACACTCGATCCCGGAGCTTTTCCTCGCGTCCTCGCCGCCGGCGGATCCGGGCTGGTGATTCTTGCTTTGGCATGCGTGGCCTGGGGGATGGCGCGTACGGGCGGAAGCCTTCCACGCTGAGGATTTGATCCGGAGCGGGAGTTGGGCCGGCGCACGGTATCATAGGCGCTGTCCTGG
>CAYRII010000327.1:0-2932 GCA_964424245.1 uncultured Terriglobales bacterium
CGTGGATTATCTGGTGGCGTTTGCCGGAGATGCGGTGTCCGCCTCCGCGGAGGCGAACGCGGCCCGGCTGGAAGCGGTGGCGGAAATCGAAGTGCCGGGCCAGCCCGGGGCCACCGTCTATCGCACCTTGCGCCAGGCGCCGAGGTCCGAGGAACCGCCGGGAGAAGCGGGGAATGGCGATGGTACAATCGCCCGCCCGTAATGGCTCCAGCCACCACCATCCCGTTCGTCAAGGCCAGCGCCTGCGGCAACGATTTCCTGATCGTCGATGGTATGCACGCGCCCGCAGACCTGCCGGAATTCTGTCGCCGTATCTGCGACCGTCATGCAGGCGTGGGCGCCGACGGAGTGGAGTGGCTGTTTCCAGCGGAAGATGCCGACGTGCGCGCGCGGCTGTTCAACTCCGATGGCAGCGAAGCGGAACTTTCCGGCAACGGCACCCGTTGCGTGGCTGCGTACCTGGCGGCGGAGCGCGGGCTGGATTCGATTGTGGTTCTCACCGGGGCAGGGAAGAAGAGATGTGCTCTCACGCGCCGCAAGCCGCCGGAGTACGACTTCGAGGTGAACATGGGAGAGCCGCAGGTGGGCGACGAATTCTCCGTCAAGCTGGCATTTCGAGAGGTCTCCGGCATTCCGGTTTCCATGGGTAACCCCCACTTTGTGGTGTTTGTGCCCGAGTTCCTGCCGGGATGGCAGGCCGAAGCCGCCGAAATCGGCCGCCACCATGACTTCAAGTATGGGATGAATGTAGAGCTGGTCCGTAGTGTGAGCGAACATCATATCGAGATACGGTTGTTCGAGCGGGGGGTGGGAGAAACGCTCTCCTCCGGCACCGGGTCCTGCGCCGCCGCAGTAGCGGCCATGGCCCTGCACCGGGCCGCCTCTCCCGTGCGGGTGGAGGCTCCGGGAGGTGTGCAGTCGGTACGCTGGGAGGGAGAAGTTTTTCTCAGCGGACCGGCCCGTATCGTCTGCCGCGGCGAGTTTTTCGTTTAAGATGGCCTGCAGGACGCTGCCTCGATGACACCTTCCGGAAAACTCAAATCCCGAATCAAACCCCCGGCACTGCAGGCAGGAGACACGGTTGGTATTGTCGCGCCCTCCAGCCCCATCCAGCGAAACCTGCTGGATGCCGGTTGCGTTTCGCTTTGGCGCATGGGCTACAAGCCCTTCTACCTGGATTCGATTTTTGACCAGGACCTTTACTTTGCGGGCTCGGCCAAGCGGCGCGCACGCGAACTGGAGGAGATGTTCGAGCGCGAAGAGGTGCGGGCGATTCTGTGCGCGCGGGGCGGTTACGGCTCCAACTATCTGCTCGAGGAACTGGATCTGGACAAGATTGCCCGCTGTCCCAAGATCTTTGTCGGCTACAGCGACGCTACGACACTGCTCACGCACCTGGCCGATCGCCTCCATATGGTGACGTTTCACGGGCCCATGGTGACGAAGGATTTTGCCGCCTCGGACGGCGTGCACAAGGCTTCCTGGGGAGCCGCGGTGAGCGGCAAGGCCAAATGGGAACTGGCCGCCGTGCCAGGATCCGGCGTGACGCCGCTGATTGAAGGGCAGGCCGAGGGCACGTTATACGGCGGCTGCCTCTCCATGCTGGTTGCCACGTTGCGAACCGCGTTCGAGATCCATCCCACGGATACGATCCTGTTTCTCGAAGACGTGGCCGTGAAGCCGTTTCAGATCGATCGCATGCTCATGCAACTGAAGCTGGCAGGGAAGCTTGCCGGGGTACGCGGGATTGTGTTCGGCGAAATGCTCGGCTGCCTGCAGCACCCCGAGCAACCATACAGCCTGCAGGAGGTGGTGAAGCGGGTGCTCGGAGACCTGGGAATACCGGTGGCCTTCGGTTTGCGGTCGGGTCACGTTTCGGCAGGGAACATGACGCTGCCCATCGGAGTGAGAGTGAAGCTGGAAGTAAAGCAGGAGGTCCGGCTCACGGTGCTGGAAGCGGCCACCGTGGCGGCCGCGGTGCCGGCCAAGGCCGCGCAGTCATGAGTGCCAAGCCGCACGCGCATCTGATCGGCATCTGCGGTACGGCCATGGCCTCGCTGGCCGGCATGCTCAAGCAACGCGGATTCCTTGTGACCGGCTCGGACAACGCCGTCTATCCTCCGATGTCGGATTTGCTGGCGGAACTGGGCATTTCCATTCTGCAGCCCTACGCGGAATCCAACCTGAATCCACGCCCGGACTTGGTGATCGTGGGGAATGCAATCTCCCGCGGCAATCCGGAGCTGGAACACGTGCTCGAGCAGCGCATTCCCATGAAGTCTCTGCCACAGATGCTGGCGGAGGAGTTTTTGGGGAACCGAGAGACCCTCGTGGTGGCAGGCACGCATGGCAAGACCACAACCACCTCCATGCTGGCTTGGATTCTGCACACCGCAGCATTGCAGCCTTCGTTCCTGGTGGGCGGTGTGGCGGAAAATTTTGCCTCCAGCTTCACGGTTACCAGCGGGAAGCACTTCGTGCTGGAGGGCGACGAATACGACTCGGCCTTTTTCGACAAGGGGCCAAAGTTTCTTCACTACCGGCCGGCCTCGCTGCTGCTGACGTCGGTGGAGTTCGATCACGCCGATATCTACGCCAACCTGGAAGCCGTGCAGACGGCCTTCCGTCGACTGGTAAACCTGGTGCCGCGCAACGGGCGCATCGTGGCCTGGGACGGAGACGAGACGGTGAGCGAATGTCTCGGCGGTGCGTTCACTCCCGTGGAACGCTACGGGTTGCAGGAGTCCTCGGAGTGGCGCGTTGCGGACCTGCGCCTGGAGCCCCAACGCACTTCATGGAGTGTGCTCCACCGTGACCGTCCCTGGGCCAATTTGGAGTTTTCACTCGGGGGTGAATACAACGTTTTGAACGCCACGGGAGCGGCGGCCATGGCGGCCGGTTGCGGCGTGGCTCCGGACGTAGTTTCCAAGGC
>CAYRII010000328.1:0-2926 GCA_964424245.1 uncultured Terriglobales bacterium
GGGTGACGCTGGTGCTCTCCTGCATCACCATCGTGGCCCTGGTGTTTGCCACCTGGGAGTTGGTCGAACACCGCTTCTTCCGCCAGGTCAGCTACGCACAACTCCATGCCCTTTACATCACACGCGGAATTGCATCGTCGCTTCTTCTCGCCGCCTGGGCTACCTGGTTTGTCTTGCGGGAGCGCCGCCGCAGCGAAGAGGAGTTGCGCCGCTCCCGCGAACGCTATCTCGGAATCCTCCAAAGTTCGCCCGAAGCGATCGTGCTTCTGGATGGGCAGGGCCGGGTAGTCGAATGGAATCCAGGGGCGGAACGTCTCTATGGCTATTCGCCCGGCGATGTCCTGGGCAAGCCCTTGCAGACGATTCCTCCGGAGTTAGCCGCTGAATTCGCCGAGCTCGCCGCACAGGTTCATCACCGAGGACGTGTGGAGGAATTCGAATCGCTGCGGCTGGATCAGCGCGGGGAGAAGTTGGACGTTGGCGTGGAATTGTCGTCCTACCAGGAGACCCGCGGCGAGCGTTACGTGCTCGAGGTCTCCCGCGATATCCGCGAAAGAGTCCGCCTACGGCAACGGGCCCTGGAGATCGAGAAGCTGACCACCATGGGCAAGATGGCCGCCGGGATCGCGCACCACTTGAATACTCCGCTGGCGGCCATGCTTTTGCGCACGGAAATGTTGCGCAGCTCTGACGGGGACGGTTCCCTCGCTCAGGAACTCGAGCGCATCGAGGCTGGAATTCGCGCCTGCCAGCAGTTTGTGCAAAGGCTTCTCCATTTCGCGCAGCGCGCGAAGGGAAAACCTCAGGTGCTGAACGTGTGTGAAGCAGCCCAGTCTGTGGTTTCCTTTTTGGAATTGAACTTGCGCAAGAAGAATGTCCACGTGGAATGTCGGATGCAACCCGCCGAACTGTGCATTGAGGCGGACCGGAATCAATTCGAGGCCCTCGTCTCCATCCTGGTGATGAACGCGTGCGACGCGCTGAATTCCCGCGGAGATGGCCGAATCCTGATTCAGGGGGGAATCTTCCAGGAACACTGGGCGGACATTCTCGTTACCGACAACGGCAGTGGCATTTCGGCCGGTGTGCTGCCACACGTGTTTGAGCCGTTTTTTACCACCAAAGGGCCCGAACAAGGAACGGGATTGGGCCTGTCCATTGCAAGAGGAATCGTGGAAGAGGCGGGAGGCACGATCGAGATTGGGCCGAATGCGGATGGCGGGACGCGGGTGCGAATTCTCTGGCCGAGAGCACCTTCACTTGTGCTGGCCGGAATTTCGCAGGCAGTGAAAACCCCAGCCAGGAGTGCGAAATGAACAAGCAATGTGCGGTGAAGCACTGCGGGTTACTGGTGGTGGACGACGATCCGGAAATGGCCTCCGCGCTCGCGAAGTTACTCGGGCGATTCGGCAACCCGGTGTTCACGGCCGGTTCGGGCGCGGAGGCACTGGAAATTCTGGACCGCGAACCCTGCATCTGTCTGGCGATGGTGGACCTGGTGATGCCCGGGATGGACGGGCTGGCCTTCCTGCGCCGAGCACGCAGCATCTACCCGGAACTCGCTGTGTTTCTGATGTCGGGGTTCGCCACCGTCGAATCCGCGGTGCAAGCCATGCGCGAAGGCGCGGAAGATTACCTCACGAAACCTTTCGAGGCTGAGGCTGTCCTGCGCAAGGTGGGCCGGCTGCTGGAGCTGTTCGAACTGAAGGAAAAAGTGGCCGCGCTGGAAACTCCGTCGGAGACGCCCTGGGATGCCATCCTGGGAAATTCCGCCGCGATTCGCGTGGTGCGCGAACGCGCCAAAGCGGCGAGCCAGGCCGAGGTGCCCGTGCTGATCGTCGGAGAGACGGGCACGGGCAAGGAACTGCTGGCGCGGTGTCTCCATGCGGCCAGCCGGCGCGCCTGCGCGTCTTTTGTGCCCGTGAATTGCGGCGCGTTGCCGCGGGAGTTGGTGGAGAGCGAATTGTTCGGATTTCGCCGCGGGGCCTTCACGGGCGCATACGCGGATACGCCGGGCGTTTTCGCTGCGGCCACCGGCGGGACTGTCTTTCTCGACGAGATCGGCGAGATGCCGAGGGAAATGCAGGTGAAGCTCCTGCGCGTTTTGCAGGAGGGCGAATTGCGTCCGGTGGGAAGCCCGAAGCCGGTGCGGGTGGACGTTCGCGTCGTGGCGGCGTCCAACCGGCCGCTGCAAGCACTCAAGAGCGAGCATCTGCGGGAGGACCTCTACTTCCGCATTGCCACGGTGGTGATCGAGCTCCCGCCTCTACGCAGCCGGCACGAGGATATTCTGCTCTTGACGCAGCACCTTGCGGGCGTTCTGGGCCGCAGGTATGGCCGACGCATCCTCCTGGATCGCTCCGCCCTGGACATGCTGATTCACTATCCGTTTCCCGGCAATGTGCGCGAGCTGCAGAATGTTTTGGAGAGCGCTGCGGCGCTTTCGTCCGAAGATCCGCAAACCATCACAGGGAAAGAGCTCCAACTTCTGCTCGACGGCCGGCCTTATTCCTCAGAACAGGCGGAGGGAGCCGAGATATTGTCCATCAAACAGATCGAGCGATCGGCCATCGAGCACGCGCTGGCGATCTGCCAGGGCAATCATACACGTGCGGCGGTGCTGCTGGGCATTTCGCGCGACACACTGTATCGCAAACTGCGCCACTTCCGCGTGAGCGCCTAGCCGCAGCAATTCTGCATCTCCGCCTCTGCCCTCCATCGTCCGAATTTCGGACAACGACCGATATTCGGACAGTTTCCACTCCCGTCCAACTTGGAACTTCGTCCAAATTTTCTCTGCCTTGATTGCCGCAACCGACTGACATCTCAACCCTTACACCCCCTGCGGCGCTCTCCTGTTGAGGACTTTCCTCCTGCCTGCAGTGGCTGCCCAGGTGCCTAGCAAGTCGAGAGGCCCGAGGAGGCA
>CAYRII010000329.1:0-2907 GCA_964424245.1 uncultured Terriglobales bacterium
GAATTCTACCCGTGTGGTGGGGCGATGACGGTCGAGGGAGAGATTGTTCACATCAGCGCAAAGGGTGAGACGGATCATCCACCCTCCCAAGATCTGATCGACCTCCTTAAGGATAGCTTCCGTTCTCGAAGGAATGAATACCGGGCTACTGCAATCGTAGCGGATGTAAAAACAGTTCCACCGGGCTCGCAGGCCAAGACTGATGCGATCCAGGTTCTCCTGGACCACAAAGGTGGTTATTCGGTTGAGGTCTTTTTCCCCTACGAAATCATGGGCGGCAAGGCGGTTTTTAGCGAACCGTTTGCAGCAGAGGGCCAAGACTTGATTTTGGAACGGTTACGTAACTATGCCCAGGCGTAAAAAGCAGGGCACCTACATGATCTCGGCGGTGGCTGAGATGTACGGCATTCATCCGCAGACGCTGCGCCTCTACGAGCGCGAAGGCCTGCTCAAGCCCTCGCGCACCGAGGGCAACACGCGCCTCTACACCGACGAAGACCTGGAGCGCCTGGAGTTCATCCTTTCCCTGGCGCGCGATCTGGGCGTCAACATCTCCGGCATCGCCATCATTCTGGAAATGCGCGAGCGCATGGAGGCCATGCAGCGCCAGATGCAGGAGTTCGTCAGCTACGTGCAGAAGGAAGTCATCACCCGCGCCCAGGCGCAGGCCGACCCCGCCAAAGGCGCCATCGTCCCCATCCGCCGCATCGTGGAGCCGGCGGCCAGCGCCAAAGAAAAGACCACCGCCAAGGACACCAAGGGAACGCGAAGGGCGCCATAACGAGAACCGCCGCCCTTGCGGGCGGCGGTTCTCGCTCCCCTTCGACAACACTCTTGATGCCTACTCCGGCGTCTCCGGAGTTCCCGGCGCAGGAGGCTTGCCTTCGCGCCGCTGCTGCAAGCGCTCGCGCATCTTCTCGCGAACCTGCTTGTGCTCGGCCATGGCCTGCTGCAGCTCCGCGCGCTGCTCCGACGTGAGCACCTTGTTGATCTCGAGGCCCGTTCCCACCATCTCCTCGAGCACCTGGGCGTGCTGCTTTTGCATGGCGGTCACCTGCTCCCGGATGGCCTCCAGGTTGGGGTTATCGCTGAAGATGGCCTGCGCCAGCGCGCTGTGCTCTTTGCGCCCGCCGCCCAGGCGCTCTTTCATCTTGTTGCGCTGCGCCTCCAGAATGCCCTTTACCTGCTGCGACTGTTCCGGCGTCAGCTTCAGGCGCGCTTCCATGTGCGCCAGCATGCGTCCGCCCAGCAAGCCCATCCCACCCGGCCCGCGCTGCCGCTTGGCATAGGCCATGGTTCCAAACGTCAAAGCAGCCACCGCCACCAGGGCCACTGCTGCCATCCATTTCCGTTTCATCGATTCTTCTCCTTGTGGGCCGCGGGCTTGTGCCGCCTGCCGTCGTACGTGCAAACCCGCCTCCACCGGCAAAAGTTGCGCATGCGTGAAAAAATCCCAGCGACTACAATTCCAGGTTCCGGCTCCCCGGGGTCTCCATGCTGCCCTTCAAGCTCATCTACAGCGATGGCTATTACCTGCCCATTGGGACGCACGTCTTCCCGGCGGAAAAATACCGCCTCGTCTACCGCCAATTGCTCGCAACTGGGGCCGCTGCACCCGAGGACATCCTCACTCCCCAGCCCGCCACGGACGAGGACGTCCTGCTGGTGCACACCCCCGAATACGTGCGCAAGCTCAAGACCGGGACACTCTCCGCGCGCGAGGAGGCCCTGCTCGAAGTTCCTTACTCGCCGCAACTGGTGCAGGCCTTCTGGCTCGCGGCCGGCGGTTCCATCCTCTCCGCCCGCCAGGCGCTTGCAGAGGGTGTGGCCATCAACCTGAGCGGCGGCTTCCATCACGCCTTCCCCGGACACGGCGAAGGCTTCTGCATGATTCACGATGTCGCCATCGCCATCCGCCGCCTGCAGAAAGAGGGCCTCATCCGCCGCGCCATGACGCTCGACTGCGACGTCCACCACGGCAACGGCACCGCCGCCATCTTCGCGTCCGCCTCGACCACCGCGGCGCCTCTGCCCTCCTGGGGACCGGCCACGCTGGGCCGCTCTGCGACGCTCGCCCAGGGCGCCGCCGACGACGTTTTCACCATCTCGCTTCATCAGGAGAACAACTACCCCGCGTGGAAGCCGCCCTCGTCCATCGACGTCAACCTGCCCGACGGCATCCCAGACGACGAGTACCTGGCCTGGCTCGACAACGCCTTGAGCTCCGCTCTGCGCAATTTCTCGCCCGACCTCCTCTGCTACATCGCCGGCGCCGACCCCTATCGCGAGGACCAGCTCGGCGGCCTCGGCCTCTCGCTCGAAGGACTCAGGCAGCGTGACGAACTTGTCTTCCGCGCCGCCCGCGCCCGCAGCCTCCCCGTCATGGTCACCCTCGCCGGCGGGTACGCCCGCAACGTCGAAGATACCGTCCAGATTCACTGCAATACGGTACTCGCGGCGCGAGAAGTTTTTGCCTCCGCCGCCAAACCCGGGTAAAGTTCCTGCTGCCTTTCAGCTCTCCAAGGAGGATTCCTATGGCCGCCAAGAAAAACCAGTACAAGGTGCTCGCCCCCCGCGTGGTCGAAGATCAAATCGAAAAGGCCCTGCTCGATGCCTGGGACGATGGCTACGAACTCGCCTTCGTCGTCCCCGCCAGCGGCCCCCGCGGCCAGAATGTCTTCTTCATCATGCAGCTGCGCGGGAAGCAGCAATAACTCCACAGCCGCGCAGCCGGGCGCGCTGAGTTCGGTCGCCCGCCCGGCGCCGGCCTGCGCGTCCCTGCCTGCCGGGCTCTCCGCATTCCGCTGCTACAATAGAATTCTCCGCGGTCGCCGCGATTTATGTTTGAAAACCTCAGCGAAAAACTGCAGCGTGCCTTCAAAAACCTGCGCGGGCAGGGAGCGCTTA
>CAYRII010000330.1:0-2894 GCA_964424245.1 uncultured Terriglobales bacterium
TGGGCCATCGAGCGCATGCGCCGCGCCTTCCCGCGCACCGCCACCGGCGGCGTCGAGGCCGTCCGCCAGACCCTCGTGGACGAAGCCCGGCGCGTCTATGAAGAAGACCTGGCGCAGTGCGCCGCCATCGCCCGCCACGGGGCTGTGCTCGTCCCCGCCCAGGCGCAGGTCCTCACCCACTGCAACGCGGGGGCGCTCTGCGCGGCGGGCGGCTACGGGACGGCGCTCGGAGTGATTCGCGGCGCCGTCGAACTAGGCAAGCAGGTGCAGGTCCTCGCCACCGAGACTCGCCCCTACCTGCAAGGGGCGCGGCTCACCGCCTGGGAGCTGCAGCACGACGGCATCGCTACCACGCTCATCACCGACAACATGGTCGGGCACATCATGAAGACGGGAAAGATCGACTGCGTGGTGGTGGGCGCCGACCGCATCGCCGCCAACGGCGACACCGCCAACAAGATCGGCACCTACACGATCGCCGTGCTGGCTCGCGAGCACAGCGTACCCTTCTACGTGGCGGCGCCCTTCAGCTCCATTGACCTGGCGCTGCCCTCGGGCGAGCAGATTCCCATCGAGGAGCGCTCGGCGGAGGAAGTCACCCACTTGGCCGGGCAGCGGATTGCCCCCGAAGGCGTCCCGGCGCGCCACCCCGCCTTCGACGTCACGCCGGCGCGGCTGATTGCCGCCATCATCACCGAGCGAGGCGTGGCGCGCGCGCCTTACGAGCAGTCGCTGAAGGCGCTGGCGGAAGCGCCGGTGCCGGCTTCTTCCTGAAACATTCCCAACTAGAGCGGGTAGCCCAGCTCCTCGAGCAGCGGGCCGGCCACCCGGTTGACCGTTTCAATCTGCTGCAAGTTGAGCTGCTCTTTCCACTTGAAGTTCTGCGACTCGAGCCGCTCCGGCAGGCTGGCCACTATGTCCTCATCCACCCGCAACCCCGCAAACCGCCAGGCGGCCGCCAGCACGCCCCGAGGGTCGTCGCACATCTCCTCGTACTTGAACTCGTGGTAGGCCGGCCCCAGCTCCGCCCGCTTGTTCCGGATGAAGCCCACCACTTCCCGCCATTGCAGGGCCACCTGCTCGGCCTTGTCCTCTCGCACCAGCTCGCGCCAGCCCGGCGGATGGCAAAACGGCATGTCGGGCTTGAGCTGGCCGCGCCGGCGACGCCCGAGCGCCTGCAGCATCGAGGCGGCCGCGGCGCGCCCGTCCCGGACGACGTGGATGAAAACGGCGTCCGGAAAAACGGCCCGCATGTAGTCGATGCGCACCGAGCTGCGCGGGTACTTGTTCACGAAGCGCGCCTTGCCGTGCCAGCGACGGTGATACTCAAAACGGGCGTGCAGGCGGGCAGCGTCCCGCGGGCGGACGTCGGCCGCTGTCCAGTGGTGATCGGCCTCGAAGTCGAGGTAGCCGTGCGGGTCCCAGATCTCGGGGCCCTCCGACAGGTTCGCCAGCTCCGGCTGCAGGGCAAACAGATCCACCGCAATAGTGGTGCCGGAGCGGGGACAACCAATGAGGAAAACAGGTTGCTGCACGCGCGCCCCGCGCCCGAACGTGTGGCGCCAGAGATGAAAGCCGGCCTCGTAGGCCACCCAGGTGACGACCGACTCCGGGCCCGTGTAGCGGGAGAATGCTGGGTGCAGATGAAAACGCCCCGGATAGAACACGCGCCGCACCGCCCCTCGCACCGGCGACGGGAGGACTCGCTTCAGCGTTTGGCGGATTCCTTTTGAGTCGGCGGCCACCGTGTTTTTCAGAATAGTCAGCCTTTCAGGGCGGCGTCAAGCCGCGCCTGTTTCCGTGCCCGCGAAAAGACACTATAATCGCTGTTTTGCGCGGAGGCGGAATGGTCGATCCCTGCTCCTTCCTCTTCATCACGCTCGACTCCTGCCGCTACGACACTTTCCGCGACGCGCGCGCTCCGAATCTGAAGAGCGTCGGAGCGCTCCATGCCGCCAAGGCGCCGGGCTATTTCACCTATTCCTCGCACCAGGCCATGTTCGTGGGCTTCACCCCGGGGGTCTTCACCCGCGCCGAGCCTTACCTCAACCCACGCCACGGGAAGTTCTTCCGCATGCTGGGCCCTGTGCCCTGGCGGCCTGCCGACTTCATGGTGCTGGAAGGCGCGAACATCGTGCAGGGCTTGAGGCGCCTCGGCTACTTGACCCTGGGCACCGGCGGCGTTTCCTGGTTCGACCCCCGCACGGATACCGGGCGCGTGCTGACGCGCGATTTCCACCGCTTCTTCTTTCCCGGCAATACCTACTCCCTGCCGCAGCAGGTGGAGTGGGCCCGCCGCCACCTCGACGGGGCCCGCGGCTGCCGCGTCTTCCTCTTCATGAACATCGGCGAAACCCACATTCCTTACTACCACCAGGGCGCGGCCTGGAAGCCCGAGGACAACCCTTGTGTGGGAATGGAGCCGGCCCGCAACGACGCCGCCCGCTGTCGCCTTCAGCAGGCGGCCTGCCTCGAGTTTGTCGACGCCCAGCTCAAACAGATTCTCGATGCTTTCGCGGGCGCCAGTATCCTCGTTTGCGCCGACCATGGCGATTGCTGGGGCGAGGACGGCCTGTGGGCGCACGGTTTCCACCATCCCAAGGTGTTGGAAGTCCCGCTGCTTTTCCGGCTGGGACAATCCCCCGCGCCGCCCCACGCCGTGCCGAGGCCGTTCTGGCGGCGTGTGCGCGAGCGCTTGAAGCGCGCCGCGGGAACCGACACTCGGTTACAGCCTCCCCCGCACGAGCCCTAGTCCCGGAACCGCGCTACCAGTTGAGATCGCACTCGTAACCGAGCTCGATCAAGTACTGCCCGGCCACCCGCTTGAAGGCTTGCTTGTGCTCCTGCTTGAAATGCTCCCGCCAGCCGCCGATCTGCCCTTTGCGGAAAGTCTT
>CAYRII010000331.1:0-2892 GCA_964424245.1 uncultured Terriglobales bacterium
GCAAGATCATCCTCATGACCGACGCCGACGTGGACGGCTCCCACATCCGCACCCTGCTGCTCACCTTCTTCTTCCGCCACATGCAGGAGCTCATCAAGCGCGGCCACGTGTTCATCGCGCAGCCGCCGCTCTACCGCATCAAGAAGGGCAAGAGCGAGCAATACATCAAGGACGACCGAGAATTCGTGCGCGTCATGATCAAGCGCGCCGCCGAGGGCATGGTGGTGCGCTACGGCGAGGGCGCCGCCAAGCTGGAAGGCGCGCCGCTCACCAAGTTCATGACCACGCTGAACGAATATCTGGGCTTCTTCGACAAAGTGGACAAGCGCCTGCGCGACGAGCGCATCACCGCGCTGCTGCCGCGCCTCGGCCTGGCGCAGCGCTCCGACTTCGAGGGCGACAAGAAAACTCCCACCAAGAAGATCGAAAAGCTGGAACGCGAGCTCACCCGCCTGGCCAAGGAGGCCGGCTTCAAGCAGAAGCCCGAGTCTTACTTCGACGAGGAGCACAACCTCTGGGGCGTGCGCTTCACCGATTCGCAGGGCGCCGAGCGCATCATCAACTGGCAGCTTGTGTCCGCGCCCGAGTACCGCCAGATGATGGCCAAGTTCAAGCAGATTGAGGCCAACATGGAGCCGCCCTTTGTGGTCGAGCACCGGCCGCGTGGAGCGTCTGCCAACGGCGACGAGCTGGAGAGCGACGCCGAAGCCGCCGAGCGCGAGAAGACCGCGAAGAAAACCGGCAAGGCCCGCCGCGCCAAGGCTGCGGAGGAAGAGGCGGTGGAAAAAAGCTCACCCCGCGAGCTGTTCGAATACGTCCTCAACGAAGGACGCAAGGACTACAGCGTGCAGCGCTACAAGGGGCTGGGCGAAATGAGCTCGCATCAGCTCTGGGAGACCACCATGGATCCCGAGCGCCGCACCCTGCTCGTGGTCAAGCTGGAAGACATCGCCGCGTGCGAAACCATCTTCACCACCCTCATGGGCGAAGACGTCGAAGCCCGCCGCAAGTTTATCGAGGAAAACGCCCTCGACGTGAAGAACCTGGACATCTAGTCCAACACGCAGCTTTCCCGCCTTCTCAGACACCGCAAGTGCTCTTTCTGTTTCCGGAACAAGTGTGAAGGCACGTCGGTCTAATCCCTCTGACAAGAGAGGGACCAACCATGCTGCAGCGAATACTCACTGCGCACAAGGAACAGAAACACGGATATGCCGTAGGTTTCCTGGTTTCGACGCTCCTGTTCTCACTGCTGGTGGGTGTGAGTTGGCACAACGCGCGAAGGAGCGTTGCCCTGCAGAAAGCAACCGGCCTGGGAGCCGTCGTACAAGATCCGTTCGCTTCTTTGCTGGCACAGGGCGTCATAAGCGGAGCGCTCGGCCGGGCCTCGCACGAGCGGTTGGCGAGCATGGCACTGTCCGTCGAGGCTGCGACCGAACGCCAAGTTGGTAGGGCAGCGGCGCGCCCGAGTAGTTTGTCGCGCCCGCTCAACGGCCACATCTGGAGAAGGGCGTTACCGGGTGAAGTCCTGCGGCGTGATCCGCAGGATGTCGTGCTTCACTTCCGTCCCGTGCCCGGGAAAGTCTGCGGCAATACGCTGCTGAAGCTGCTCCACCGTAGGCGCGCCGTTCTGGCCGTCGAGGCCGCGGGCGTCGTCCATCAGGATCACATGTTTCGGCGAGTGGCTCAGGATGGCTTGCAGTTCCGTGCGCAGTCGTTGTTTGTCGCCCTGCAGGCCGGCCCAGCCGTAGTAACCGGCGTCCAGCCAGAAGAGCGCGGGGCGTTGCAGGGACTCGAGCAACTCGGGCAGCACGCGCTGGCTGTCACCCTCGAGGATGTGAATGTGCGGCCAGCGCGCAAACTTTTTTTGTGCCCGCCGCGCCAGCGCAGGATCGAATTCGACCGAATGGATCTCTTCGAAGCGGCCCTTCATGGCTGCGACCATCTCCCCGTAGTAGGTCCCGGTCTCCACCAGCACGCGCAGGCCATATCGCTGGGCGTACTCCAGGACGGCGCGCTGCTTCACCAGGTGCGGCGCGCGCACCGGCTCGCCGCGCAGTTTCCAATACCAGTAGTCGGGATAGTGTCCGGCGGCCTTGTACAGGCCATAAAAGGAGCTGCGCTGAAGGAATGTTCGCAATACTTTCAAGGGGGTCTCCTTCGAGAACCGCAGTGCATTCTAGACGACGCGCCTCCCTGCCGCCCCGTCGGCAGCAACCATGGCGACCGCCCTCCGTCGTTCCTGGAGACGGCATGCCGAGGGGGCCGTTGGTCCGCCAGCAATGCGGTGGTTACGCAGGCGGTGGATTCGGGTATGGGTGAACCGGTGTTCCGGGCGTCCCAAAATCCCCTGCAAGTTTCCCCGGCCCCCGCGTTCTCTCCATGAAGGGGAGGAACGTATGCATCGCAAGCTCGCTGTTTTCGTTTTCGCTCTGCTGGCCGCCGCTCTGCCGGCCGTGGCCGGCAATGTGCCCGCTACTGAAGGCCGCCTGGAAATCCTGGGCAAGGACGGCAAGTCCGCCGGCGTTTGCCCCCTGAAGCACACTGACGTTCGGGCGGGAATCTCCGGCTTTCTGGCGCGCGTCACCGTGACCCAGGAGTTCTGGAACCCGACCACAGAAGCCATCGAAGCGGTGTATGTCTTTCCGCTGCCGCAGCGCGCCGCAGTCGACAACATGACGCTCCAGGTCGGCGACCGCACCGTGCTGGGCGTCATCAAGCGCCGCGAGGAGGCGCAGGCCGTCTACGAAGCCGCGCGCCGCGCCGGCCAGGTGGCCGCGCTGCTCGACCAGGAGCGCCCCAACATCTTCACGCAGTCGGTGGCCAACATCACACCCGGCGAGCGCGTCACCGTCACCATCAGTTACGTCGAAATCCTGAGTTACGAAGACG
>CAYRII010000332.1:0-2882 GCA_964424245.1 uncultured Terriglobales bacterium
TGCGCGAGGCCAAGGCCGAATCCCGTCTGCAGCACCCTGCCATCGTCACCATCCATCACTTCGCCACCGAGGGTGACAGGCAGTACATCGTCATGGAGTACGTCGAGGGCAAGTCGCTGAAAGAAATCATTGATGGCAAGCCCATGCCCGTGAACCAGCTTTGCGAGATCGCCATCCAGGTGGCCGACGGCCTGGCTCTGGCCCACGAAAAGGGCGTCATCCATCGCGACATCAAGTCGCAGAACGTCATGGTCACCTCCCGCGGCCACGTCAAGATTCTCGACTTTGGCCTGGCCAAGCTCAAGGAGGCCGCAGAGGCCGTCGGCCAGGCTGCCGACATCAACAAGACGATGGCGTACGGCGGCGAAGAAACCCTGGGCCCGGGCGACCCGCCGCCCGCCGAGTTCCGCACCCAGGTGGGCACCATCATGGGCACCGCCAGCCATATGTCTCCGGAGCAGGCGCACGGTGTGGAAATCGACGTTCAGACCGATATTTTTTCCTTCGGCGTCATGCTCTATGAAATGGCCACGGGCAAACTGGCGTTTGAAGCCGATTCGGTGGCCGCCACGCTCCTCAATATCCTGCAAAAGGAGCCCGCTCCCGTAACCCAGCTCAATTCCCAGGTGCCTCCGGAACTGGCCAGGTTGATCCACCAGTGCGTGGCGAAAAAAAAGGCCTTCCGCCCGCACGCCAATGATCTGGTCGAAGATCTGAAAAAGATCCAGGCTTCACTCAGCGCCGGCCGGCTGGCCAGCCCCGAGGTCAAGCCCGTAATCTCGCGCTCCGGAGAAACCATGCGCGCTTCGGCCCCGGAGCCGGAGGTCACCGTGGCCGCCGTGCCTCGCTCCGGGGCCCGCCGCGCCGCGCCGCCACCGCCCCAGGCTCCGGAAATCGTGGTGCGGCCGCCCGCGCCGCCCCCGGTGCGCGCCGAAAAGGGAAGACCGGTATCCGGCGCCCGCCGCGAACTCTACTGGCAGATCAAAATCCTGCGCGTGATTACCTCTTGGGTGACCATGCTCCTGCCGCTCTCCTACTTCGTCTATTTTCTGATTGATGGCGGCATCATCAATCTCAAGTTTGTCGAGGGCACCGCAGTCCTCTCCGCCATCCGCGTGCTGGTCCTGCCCGTGCTCGCCCTCGCCAAGCGCATCATCGGACTCAACCTGACCTTTGGCGGTTGGGACTTCATGATCGTGGCTCTAGGCGTGGGCGCTCTGTTTGTCCGCTTCGCCATCGTACTTCCCCTGGAAAAACTCGAGCGCTGGGCCAAGGGTCCGGCGCGGTAGGTCGCTGCCCAGGCAGGTCCACGGACACGGTTGGCGCCGAATAGCAAGGCCAAACGTCCCGAACGGAAGCTCGAGGACCAAGAAAAAACTGATCGATCAAGGCCAGAAAACCTTTGGTGCCGAAGAAGGGACTCGAACCCCCACGCCCTTGCGGGCACATGGACCTGAACCATGCGCGTCTGCCAATTCCGCCACTTCGGCATTTGCGAGGACCGCGGCTGAGCTGCCGCCGCGTCTCGAGGCAGGAACTACAAATCTATTCTCACAGAGGGTTCAAGGGCTGTCAACGCGCTGCGGAACGCCCCGGCGCGAGGCCCGCGAGCCGCGCTAGACGCTCACCGATGGGCGCCCCACCAGCTTCTCAATGCGCTTGGAGACGGGCGGATGGGTGGAGAACCAGCTGGCAAAAGCCGCTCCCGTGAACGGCTTCACGATGAACAGATGCGCCGTCGAAGGCGAGGCCTGCAAGGGCAGGCGCTTGGAAGAGGCGTCCAGCTTTTCCAGCGCGCGCGCCAGGCCATAAGGGTTGCCGGTAAGCTCAACCCCAGTGGCGTCGGCGCCGTACTCGCGCGAGCGCGAGACGGCAAGCTGGATCAGCAGGGCGGCGATAGGAGCGAGGATCAGCATGAAGAGCGCGCCCAGGCCGCCGCCGTTGCGGTCGCGCCCGCCATAGCCGCCAAAGATCATCCCCCAGCGGCCGATGCTGGCCAGCATGGTGATGGCGCCGGCTAGCGTGGCGGCGATGGAACTGATGAGAATGTCGCGGTTCTTCACGTGCCCCAGCTCGTGCGCCAGCACGCCTTCCAGCTCTTCGTCGCTGAGCAGCTTCAGGATGCCCGCGGTCACGGCCACCGACGAATGCTTGGGATTGCGTCCCGTGGCAAAGGCGTTGGGCGAATCCGTGGGGATCACAAAGATCTTGGGCATGGGCAGCCCGGAGCGCTCGGTCAGGCGCTCCACCACGTCAAACACGCGCGGCAGGTCTGCGCGGGTGACGGGCTTGGCGCGGTACATGGCCAGGGCGATCTTGTCGGAGTAGAAATAGGCCACAAAATTCATCACCCCGGCGAAGACGAAGGCCAGAATCATGCCGCCCCGCCCGCCAAACGCGCCTCCCAGCGCCATCAGCAGCAGGGTCAGCGCGGTCAGCAGAAATGCGGTCTTAAGAGTGTTCCCCATGCCCGATTAGATGATTCTAGCAGCTCCGGGGTCGCCAGGAATCGCTAGCCCTTGCGCTGGGCGCGTTACGGCGTGCCTCCGCTTGCCTTGACACGCCTCTCGTTCCGGGCCTACCGTTTAACGCTGGTTGCTTTCGCCTGGAAGTCACTCGTGGGCGCGGGAAAGGGAATGTCATGCGACGCCGGACCGCCCTCGGCTTGGCGGTGGTCGTGGTTCTGGGGGCAGCCTGGCCGCTGTATCGCTGGCTGCGGCCGAAGCCTGTAACCTATGCGGTGTCGCTGGCGGAGGTTGCCCGCTCGTCGGAGGATCGGGAGAAGGCTCTCGGGGAGGAGCTTGGCGTGCTCGCTCCGGCGCTCGAGGAGCTGCGCGGGGGGGTCGACCGTCTCGGCTCGGAGCTTCGTGCGGAGGCGGCGG
>CAYRII010000333.1:0-2881 GCA_964424245.1 uncultured Terriglobales bacterium
CGTAAGCAAAGCGAGGAGTTGAGCGAAGAGATTCGCGCGCATTTGGAGGCGGCAGTGCGCGAGCGCATGGAGCGCGGCGAGTCGCGGGCGCAGGCGGAAGCGGCGGCGCGACGGGAATTCGGCAACGCGGACCTGGTGCGCGAAGTCACGCGCGACCAGTGGGGCTGGGGCTGGCTGGACCGCCTGCTGCAGGACACACGCTACGGCTTGCGCCAGCTTCGTCGCAGCCCGGGCTTCACCGTGACCGCGGTGCTGACGCTTGCGCTCGGCATCGGCGCCAACACCGCTATCTTTACGCTGGTCAATTCAGTCTTGCTGCGCCCGCTGCCGTATCGGGAGAGCGACCGCCTGGTCGCCGTGTTCCTGCATGAGAAGCACATCGGCGAACGGCGCAACGCTACCTCGCCCTACGACTATCACCAATGGCTGCAAAACCGCGTGTTCGAAACCATGGCGGCGGCAACTCCGTGGTCTCCTGTGCTGACCGGAAACGACCGGCCCGATGTGGTCGAGGGTTTGCGCGCCTCGCCCACGCTGTTCCAGATGTTGCGTGCCGACGCGGCACTCGGCCGGACATTTCGGCCGGAGGAGGGCGAACCCGGCAACCACCGTGTGGTGGTGCTGAGTCACGAGCTCTGGCAGCGACGCTTCGGCAGCGACCGCGGTCTGGTGGGCCGCACGATCGAACTCGACGGCGAGCCCTACACCGTCATCGGAGTGATGCCACCCGGTTTTCAATTCCCGCCGTTCTGGGCGGTGGATGCCGGCTTGTGGACGCCGCTCGCGTTCACTCCCGAGGAGCGCAACCGCCATGCGCGTTTCTTGCGCGCCTTTGCGCGGCTGCGGCCGGGTATCACGATCGAACAGGCGCAATCCGAAATGGACTCCATCGCGCGCCGCATCGAGCAGGAGAACTCCCAGGGGAACAGTTCGACCGGCGTCAACGTGGAGCCGCTGCAGGAGCCGGTAGTGTCCGGCGCGCGTCCGGTGCTGCTGGTGCTGCTGGGCGCGGTGGGCTTCGTGCTGCTGATTGGCTGCGCCAACATCGCCAACCTGCTGCTGGCGCGCGCCACGGTACGCAGTCGGGAGTTTGCCGTGCGGCTGGCCATTGGCGCCTCGCGCGGACGTCTGATTCGCCAATTGCTCACCGAGAGTCTGCTGCTGGCCGCCCTCAGTGGCGCTGCCGGCGTGCTGCTGGGCGCCTGGCTGCTGGGTGCGTTTCGCAGCCTGTTAACGGAGAGCTTGCCGCATATCGCTGAGGTCAGCTTTGACCTGCGCGTGCTGGCGTTTGTGTCCGGTGTGTCATTTCTCACCGCCGCCGTCGTGGGCCTGATTCCCGCGCTGCACGCCGGGCAGAACGCGCTGGCCGACGCGCTGAAGTCCGGCACACGGCAAACCAGCAGAGGAAAGAATGGATTGCGTGGTGCGCTGGTTACCGGCGAAGTCGCGCTCGCCGTTACGCTGCTTGCCGGCGCGGGGCTGCTACTGCAAAGCGTGTGGCGGCTGACGAATCTCGATCCGGGCTTTCGTCGCGAGAAATTGTTGACCGCGAACGTGTCGTTTCCCGGCCCGCGCTACGCCACGGTGGAGCAGCAGTCTCGGTTCTTCGCCCAGGTGCAGGAGCGGCTGCAGGCGCTGCCGGGCGTGGAAGCGGCGGCACTGACAAATCATCTTCCCATCGGCGGTGACGTGTGGCGCTTCCAATTTGTGGTGGAAGGCCAGCCATTACCGGCTGCGGACCGGATGCCGTTGGCTGTCTATCGCGCGGCCACGCCCGGATTGTTCCGCGCGATGGGCATCCGTTTGCTGCGTGGTCGCGACTTCACCGCCAGCGACACGGCAAACTCCGAGCCGGTGGTTCTGGTCAACGAGACGCTGGCGCGGCGCTACTTCGCGGGGCAGGACGCGGTGGGCAAACGGATCCGGCTGGGCGATCCGGATTCCACGCTGGCGTGGTGCACGGTGGTCGGGGTGGTCGGCGATGTGCGGCAGGGCAAACTGTCAGGGGAGATACCGCCCGAAATGTATTTGCCTTACACGCAGCAGCTCACCGAGTTTTATCGCAGCACAAACCTGGCGGTGCAAACGCACGGCGAAGCGGCCTCACTCGAAAAAGCCGTAGTGAGCGCAGTGCTGGAGATGGATGCCACGCTGCCGGTCACGAACCTGCGCACGATCGAATCTCTGCTCGAGAACGAAGTGCGCCAGCCACGACGCCAGGGCGTGCTTCTCGCCGCGTTTGCAGGACTGGCGTTGCTGTTAGCGGGGATCGGACTCTACGGCGTGATCGCCTACGCGGTGACGCAGCGCACGCAGGAGATGGGGATCCGCATCGCACTGGGCGCGCGGCCGGCGCAAGTGGTCACGCTGGTGGTGCGGCAGGGTCTCGCGCTCACGCTCAGCGGAGTGGCGCTGGGACTGGCTGGCGCACTGGCTCTGTCGCGCATGTTGGAAGGCATGCTCTTCGAAGTGAACGCGACCGACCCGGCCACTTTCACTGGCGTTACGGTGTTGCTCACGGCGGTTGCGCTGCTGGCTTGCTACTTTCCAGCCCGCCGCGCGGCGCGCATCGATCCAATGCTGGCGCTGCGGCACGAATGAAGTGAATCGGATGATCAGCGATCGCGCGATTTGAGGCTACTGAATGCTATGAATATGCGAAAGAGAGTGAGATGAACCTTCCCATGTGGCGATGGAAGCGGGGCAAAGAATTGAGCGAGGAGATGCGATCGCACATCGACCAAGCGGTGCGCGAACGGATGGAGCGCGGCGAGACGCGCCCGCAGGCGGAAGCCGCGGCGCGACGGGAGTTCGGCAACGCCGACTTGGTGCGCGAAGTCACGCGCGACCAGTGGGGCTGGGCCTGGCTCGACCGGCTCGC
>CAYRII010000334.1:0-2880 GCA_964424245.1 uncultured Terriglobales bacterium
GAAACGACTGTGGCGCAAGCGGTGGCTGTGGCCGGCGGCTTCAATGACAAATCGAAGCACTCGCAAGTGGTGCTGTTCCGGCGCTACTCCGCCAACATGGTGGAAGCGCGGCAAATCAACGTGAAGAAAATGCTCAACAGCAAAAATCTGAACGAAGACTTGTTCCTACGGCCAGGGGACATTGTTTACGTACCCCAGAACATGCTCTCGAAAATCGAGCGCTTCATCCCGCTGCCGTCCCTGGCCTATCGTCCCTGAGGAGGATGTGATGAAAGAGATCATGGTTGTGGATCAGAACGGAAGGCAGGAAACATCGCACACGTTACGGGAAGTGGTGACGATCGTATTCCGCCACCGCCGCCTCGTGGTGCTTTTGTTTTTGGCCATCGTGACCGGCGCGCTGGCCGGCGCGTTGATGTACGGCACCAAATATGAGGCCCGGACACAACTGCTGGTGAAGCACCAGCGGTTCGATGCGGGAATGATCAGTGACAACACGTCTCGCGCGCAAATGCTCGATAACATCCCGACGGAAGAAGAGGTTAACTCCGAAATCGCGCTGCTGAAGAGCGACGACGTACTGGAACAGGTGGTCCGGAAATGCGGGCTGGATGCGCGCGCGGACTCAATGTGGAACCGGATCACGCGCGGCTTCGGGGCTCCCGACGTGAGGATCCCGCGCGCGGTGCGCGATTTGGAGAACTCGCTGCGTGTGTATGCCCTGCCCAAGTCGTACATCGTTGAGGTGCGGCTGACGTCGCGAGATCCGCAGCAGGCTGCCAACATCCTGAACACGCTCACTGAAGTGTACATGGAGAAACACCTGGCGCTGAACCGCCCGCCAGGCGTCTCGGATTTCTTCTCCAAGCAGACGGCGGATTACCACGCCAAGCTGGCCAACGCCGAGAACCAGTTGGCGGACTTCCAGTCGCAATCGGGATCGGTAGCGCCAACCATCGAAAAGGAGATTGTGCTGCAAAAGGCGAGCGAGTTCAGCGCGATTGCACGGCAAACTCAGGCCGAAGTCGCCGACCGTTTGCAGCGCATTCGCACCATCAAGGCGCAAATGCAGGTGGTGCCGGAGCGCCAGGATACGCAGGTAGTGATTGCCGACAACGAGCAACTGCTTGCCAAGCTGAAATCCACGCTGGCCGAGTTGGAGATGAAACACGTGGAGATGCTGAGCAAGTACAAGCCGGAGTACCGGCCGGTGAAGGAACTCGAACAGCAGATTGATGAGACGCGTGCCGCCATTGCAGAGGCGCAGAAGTCTCCGGTCCGGCAGAACACCACGGATCAGAATCCAACCTACAAGCTGCTCGAGTCGGAGCTGGCCAGGGCCGAAGCGGAGTTGCCCGCTCTGAAAGCCAAGGCGGCCACGATGCAGACCGCCGCGGCAACGTATCAGGGGCAGGCGGCCGGACTGGGGCGCACGGAAATCGCTCACCAGGAGCTGGTTCGCAATGCCAAGGCGAATGAGGAGAACTACCTCCTCTACCTGAAGAAGGCCGAAGAAGCGGAGATCTCCGACGCCCTCGATCAGCGCCGCATCATGAACGTTGCCGTGTCTGAGACGGCGGCGGTGCCGGCCTTGCCCATGTACTCTCCGGCCATGCTGATTCTGGCGGGCCTGCTGCTTGCGGTGCCGGTCAGCGTGGGGTCGGCATTTGTTTCCGACTATTTCGATCCATCCATTCGCACTCCCCGAGAAGTCGTGGAGGTTCTGGATACGCCTGTGCTCGCATGGATGCCTAAGAACGGGCACTTCCCTTCGTTTGCCGGACGACCTGAGCTCGGAGGACTGTCGGGGCATCTCCTGAAATAGAGCGCCATCGCAAGGGAGAACGAGATGTTTCTGGATTTCTATGGCCTGAAGGAGCAGCCATTCGGCGAGACGCCGGATCCTCGCTTCCTTTATTTAGGCCCGTCGCATCGGGAAGCGCTGGCTTCTCTGGTGTACGGGATCGAAACGGGGCGTGGCTTTATGGCCCTGGTGGCGGAGCCAGGGATGGGAAAGACCACGCTCCTTCACCAACTTCTCGAGCAGCTTCGCGGCGTCGCACGCACCGTGTTCCTCTATCAGTCGCAATTTGGGCGCACGGCATTCCTTAAGAACCTGCTCAGTGCACTGGGCATCCCCGCCAGCCGAGACTTGGGCGAAGCGCAACAGCAGTTGAATCAGGCGCTGGTCCGCGAAGCGCAAGCCGGGCGGCGGTTTGTGCTGGTGGTGGACGAAGCGCAAAATCTGGATGACTCGATTCTGGAAGAGATCCGCATGCTCTCCAACTTCGAGACCCCGCGCCAGAAACTGATTCAGATTATCTTGTCGGGCCAGCCACGCCTTGTGGACCGGCTGCTCCAGCACAAACTAATTCAGATCAGTCAACGGTTCTCAATCGTCACGCGGCTGGCGCCGCTGGCGGGCAAGGAGATTGCCCGCTACGTCGGGCACCGGCTGAACGTTGCCGGCTACCAGGGGAAGCCTCCGTTAACCCCCGAGGCGCTGCGCGTGCTGCAAGCGGCCAGCCGCGGCTTCCCACGCAACATCAATATGATGTGCTTCAACGCTTTTTCCCTCGCATTTGCCCGCCGGCAAAAGCAGGTCGACGGCGCGATGATGCAGGAAGTTGCAGCAGATCTGGATCTGACCCGCCTCAGCCCGCGCGCACGGACCATGCAGTCCCTTCCGGGAGACTCGCCGCAGCCGGACTCAGCACCGTACCCCGCCGGCATCGGCCTGGCACCGTTCCATCCCACGGTGGCCGAACTTCCCGCGCCGCGACGCACTTCTCCCGTGTTGCTTGTTCTCTCCGCGCTCATTCTGGGTGCGCTGCTTTGGGGCAGAGTACCAAACGAATGGAAACAGATGATCACCGGCTT
>CAYRII010000335.1:0-2874 GCA_964424245.1 uncultured Terriglobales bacterium
CTTGGAACCTTGCAGGCAAGACGCTCATGAAGAAGCTGACGGGTATCGCGCTGATGGCACTGGCGGCATGTTTGCCGGCGCAGGCCAAGTACATTCCCGATCCCATCGTGAAGTACAAAATCAGCGCCCGTCTGGACCCTGTCGCCAAGACCGTCCGCGGGTACCAGGTGATCACCTGGCGCAACCATACGGCCGATACCATCCCGGACCTGCAGTTCCACCTCTATCTGAACGCCTTCAAGAACGTGAACTCCACGTTTATGCGCGAGGGCGGGGGCAGCCAGAGGCGGGTGAAGTTCAGCAATCGGGATGACAGTTGGGGATACCAGCAGATCCACTCCATCCGCGTAGACGGGGAAGACCTGACGGTGGCCATGGAGTACATCCGGCCCGACGATGGCAACGTGCACGACCAGACGGTAATGCGCTTGCCGCTGATTCGGCCCATCCCGCCTGGCGGACAGGTGGAGATTGAGATGGAGTGGACGTCCAAGTTGCCGCGCGTGTTCGCGCGCACCGGCTTCCACGACAACTTCTATTTTGTGGCGCAATGGTATCCCAAGCCCGGCGTGTACGAAGCGGCGGGGGAAAGGCACCGCCAGACCGGCGGCTGGAACTGCCACCAGTTCCACGCCAGTACCGAGTTCTATGCCGACTTCGGCACGTTTGACGTCGACCTCACCGTACCTTCCGACTTCGCCATCGGGGCCACGGGGGTGCAGCGCAGCAGCACACATAACCGAGACGGCACGACCACCTATAACTACTACCAGGAGGATGTGCATGACTTTGCCTGGACGGCGCAGCCGGCCAAAGACGTCCTGGTGTTGGAACGCGTCTTCCAAGGGAGCGAACGCGCCAGTGACGAAGAAGTGCAGAACTGGGCCACGTGGACGGGGACGCCGGAAGAGCAGGTGCGCCTGGACGACATCACGGTCACGCTGTTTTTGCAACGTGAGCACGCCAGCCAGGCGGAACGCCACTTCCGCGCGGCTTTTCACGCCATCAAGTGGTTCGGCTTGATGTACGGCAAGTATCCCTACGAGACGCTGACCGTCGTGGATCCGCCCTTCGGGGCTTCAGGCGCCGGCGGCATGGAGTATCCCACGTTGATCACCGCCGGCACGGACTACTGGCCGGGAGCGTTGGATCAGACCAACGGCCCGGAAGGCGTCGTGGTGCATGAGTTCGGGCACCAGTACTGGTACGGTCTGGTGGCCAGCAACGAGTTCGAAGAAGCCTGGCTGGACGAGGGCTTCAACACGTATTCCACGGGCAAAGTAATGGAGCGGGCCTATGGCCCAACCTACACCTATGTTTCCATCTTCGGTGTGCCCATTCCCGGCCGTCCCTGGCTGGACCTTCCCGTGCCGCGGTATCCGTGGAAAGGCGTGAAGGATGTCGCCCTGGGGCCGTACTGGGAGTGGGTCCCGGTGAGCTACCTGGAATCGCGGCGGAAGCGGTACGCGGAACACGCCTCGAGCGACGCCATGGACCAATACGCCTGGGAAACGCTGAACTGGGAGAGCTACCAGGTGCAGGCCTATGACAAGCCGGCGCTGACGCTTTTCACCTTCGAACGGGTGGTGGGCGACGATTGGGCGAAGTTGATGCGCACCTACCATCAGCGCTTCCGCTTCCGGCATCCCGACGCCACCGACTTCCAGGATACGGTCAAAGAAGTCACGGGCCGGGACTTCAAATGGTTTTTCGACCAGACGTTGCGGCAGACGAGCACGCTCGAGTATTCGGTTTCCTTCACTACCGGTGCAGCGCCGGCGAAAAAGGGTTTCTTCGACCGCGACGGCCAACCCACGCTGCCCGATCCCGCGGAGGCGGCCAAGACAAGAGAAACCATAGAGTCAGAAGTGTTGGTGCGGCGGCTGGGCAACTATCGCTTTCCCGTCGTGATACACGTGCGCTTTGCCGACGGGCAGGAAGTGCGTGAGCGGTGGAACGGGCAATATCGCTGGGCCAAGTTTTCCTACGCGCGCATGCCACGCATCATTTCGGTGGAGCTGGACCGGGATTATGACTGGAAACTGGAAGTCCCGCGCACCGATAATTCCGCGCTGGCGGAGCCGGTGCGCCTGGCGGCCGACAAGTGGTACCTGCGCTGGGTGGTGTGGATCCAGAACGTGCTGATGGCATTCTCCTTTTTTGCCTGATGACGGCGGCCGAGTGAACGGATGACGATGCCATTTCGAAAGAGTGCAGTAGCAGCCGCCCGGGCGGGCCTGGAAGCGACCTGGCGCGCTCCGTGGATGGTGTTTCTGTTTTTCGCCTGCAACCTGCTCCTGGCGGCGGCCGTGGCCGCTCCCATGCACTCCGCCATCGCCGACCACTTGGGTCGCAGCATGGTCGGAGAAGAACTGGCGCGGGGATTCAGCGCGGCCTGGCTGACCGAGTTTCAAATCGCCTACCAGGGCTTCCTGAAGGGATTCTCCATCGCCATCGTGTACGGCGGCATCCTCTTCCTGGCGTTGAACACGGTGCTGGCGGCCGGTGCCTTCGAGGTCTTCGCCGCCGGCGAGGGCGCGCGGCTGCACGCCTTTGGGCGCGGCGTGGGCAAGTACTTCGCGCGCTTTGTGCGCGTGGCCCTGGCGGCCTCCGTACTCTACTTCCTGGCCTTTTGGCTGTGGAACGACCTGGCGGTGCGCGGCTTGAAGCGCCTGTTCGAAGATTCCACGCGCGAGCAATGGCACTTTTACCTGAATTGGGTGCGCGCCGCGATGCTGTTTTTCTCCGTGGTGGCGGTGAACCTGATGGTGGAATACGCGCGCGCCGACATCGTGACCCGCGAGCGCGCCTCTTCCCTGGCAGCGCTGGGTCGCGGCGCCGGGTTTGTCCTCCGCCGGTTGCCGCAAGTGCTGG
>CAYRII010000336.1:0-2860 GCA_964424245.1 uncultured Terriglobales bacterium
ATTGGAAGAGCGTGGTGCTCTCGGCACGGGCGACCTCTTCGACGTGGAGAAACACAAGGATGCCCTGCCCGATCGGCCCCAGCGCCCGGAGGGTGCTGCGCAGCCTGCCGGGGCGGATGCTGAGAAGTGTGGTTTCGTCCTGCGGTGTGAGAAACAAAACCAACTTGCGCAGCCCCGCTGCGTCGCGTTGCGCCAGAGCCGCGTCCAGTTGCCGCTGGAAAAGCGCGAGCGGGTCGCTGCCCGGCTCGGCTGCGGCGGGAGTCGCTGCAAAGAGAACCGTTACTGCCAGTGCGCTCAGCGAGAGCCGCATCGTTCCAGTCTAGTACCGTTCCAAACAACCCCGGCTGGTTTTTTCGCCAATCAAGCTCGCTGGCGGATTCTGTCGCCTAGTCGTGCTAGAATCGGCCCTACCATGGGCGATCCAGAGGGGAAAAATCGGATGAAACGGAAGGCGATCCTGCTCGGCGCCGCCGGCGTGCTGGCTGGCTTGTTTATTTTTCTCTCCTTCGTTGCTGGAGGGCCAAAGCACGTCTATGGCCTGGTGCGCTACGCCTTGCCGCAGATGCGCCAAGGCGAGTTGCGGGTTGGCGATTCCGCGCCGGATGTGAAGTTGATTGTGCTGGACGGCCAATCGAGCTTTCGGCTGCACGAGCGCATCGGCCAGCGGCCGTTGGTCCTGATCTTCGGCAGCTACACTTGACCGCCGTTCCGGAGCAAGGTGGGCTACCTTGCCAAGATGTTCGAGCAGTTCAAAGACCACGCCGAATTCCTCACCGTGTACATCCGCGAAGCGCATCCACAGGACGAATGGCAGATGGAAAAAAATGTGTCGGAGGATGTCTGTTACTTCCAGCCGCGTTCCTTGAGCGACCGCGTGCTGATCGCGAGCGACTTCGCCCGGCGGTTCAAATACCCCATACCGCTGGGCGTGGACGACATCGCCGATGAGGCCAACCGCCTCTACGCCGGATGGCCCGAGCGGCTCTACGTTATCGATGAAAGCGGCAGGATCATTTACAAGGGCGGCCTGGGCCCCTTTAACTACCGCCCGGAAGAAGTTCGTGCCTGGCTGGAACGGCGCTTCCCCGAAGCCATGAGCAATTCCGCGCCTCTCCAGGAATCGAAATCGCGCGCTGCACCCACACGGTAAGCGCGAAGGCACCCATCTTTCCGCCGCCCTCGGGGTAACCCGGAGCCTGGATCAGCGCCCCCATTTTGCCATTCGCTGCAAGCCGCTTGGGGTTTGACCGTGCCTCACTCAAACTGGCGGGTTAAATGGGCAACAGCCAACGCCAATATTCGCATCTCGAACTGCTTCGCGGCCTCCTGCGCCATTCCCCGTTCGTTCTGAAGAATTTCATGCACTATTTCCAGAACCTGTACCGCCGCAGGATCCTCCGCACCAACGTCATTGCGCCCTACGCCGCCGTGCTCTACGTCACCCACAAGTGCAATTTGGCCTGCACCTACTGCACCCAGAAAGAACCGGACGTCTTCAGTGAAGAGCTCTCGACCCGGGACACCATCCGGCTGCTGCGGATCATCCGGCGCGAAACCGACTCGATCCTGTTCACCGGGGGCGAGCCGACACTCCGCGCTGACATTGAAGAGCTGGCGCAGGCCGCCCGCAAGGACCTGAGGTTCCGCTCCGTCCTGCTGGTGACCAACGGGACGCTGCTCGACCGCCGTCAGAAGCTTTTCGATTCCCTTACCAGCCTGATTGTGAGCCTGGACGCGCTGACTGTGGACGCCACCCGCCCGGCGTCCAAGCCCGCGGCACTGCCCAAGGTCCTGGAGAACCTCGAGCTGGCGAAGTCGCGCATGCCGCATCCGGGCGCGATCACCATCAGCACCGTCATCGAGGAGTGGAACATCGGCGAGATCGCGCGCATCCTCGACTGGTGCGGCGAGCAGGGCTTTGTCTTTGCCACGCAGACGGCGCTCCACGACAAGATGCCCAACCTGCGGCTGCGCGCGAACCCCCGCTACCTCCAACTTGTCGAGAAAATCATCGCGCGGCGCCGCGAGAACGCCCAGCGCATCAACGGCACTCCAAAGCTGCTCCGCACCCTGCTCGAGTTCGGCGAGTTCCAGTGTTTCCCGACGATGTTTCCGCGGGTGTACCCGAACGGAGACGTTTTCTACCCCTGCGAACCACTCAAGAAAATCGGCGGGAACCTGCTCCGGGAAGGCTCATTCGCGAAGGTCTTCGCGCGGGGAAAGAAACTCTACGGCGAAATCCCCGCCTGCCAGGGAATCTGCTATCTGTTCGGCAACGTTGTCTCGCACTACTACGCCAAAGACTTCTGGGGCCTGGCCGGGGACTACATCCGCTGAGCGGGTTCATCCCCAAGTCTTCGTTTTCTGGAAGCGCTTTTCCCCGGCCCAGTATAAGCTCACCTCGTGCCCGTCCGGATCTTTCAGGTAAGCGTGTGTCCAGCCCCAGGGCATGCGCTGCGGCATCTGCTGGATCTCGACGCCGGCTGCCGCCAGCTTCTCGCAGAGCCGCTCGACGTCCCGCACTTCAAAATACAGCCGGATGCCGTCGGTTTCCGGCAACACCTGCCCGGGCTCGGGCTCGTGCAGCGCCAAGGTGGTGCGGCCGGCGGGCGAACAGAGCCGCGCATAGCCACCCAGTTTCTCGATCACTTTGAAGCCCAGTAAGTCTTGATAGAAGCGCAGCGCCCGCTCGAGCTCGCGCACGTACACCATCGCGTGGTTGAACGTCAGGCTGGATGCGGGTCTGGCCAGCCCGCTCTTCTTTCGCTTTGGCATTTTGTTCCCTTCTTGTTGCGAAAAAGGCCCCCGCCTCACCTGATCACAGGAAGTTCGCGCCGGAGTTGGCTGCGGAGGGTAGCCT
>CAYRII010000337.1:0-2859 GCA_964424245.1 uncultured Terriglobales bacterium
AAAATGCCAGAGCCGTGGCGCCTACGGCGGTGATGATGAGCGCCCCGGCGAGCTGCGCGTTCCACTCAGAGGCAAGGCCGCCTGGAAGGCGGCGATACAACTCCAGCCGCACCGGTTCCAGCCCGGAGGAGTGCGACACCGGCAACGCCAGCAGGCACAGGGCCGCCGTCGAAGCGACTTGCAGGAAGCTCAATGCGCCAACCGAGTGATGCGGCGTGTACCGCCCCACGTAGATGATGTGCAGCGCAAACAGGATGGCGCAGACGAAGACCAGAAGGTCTCCGAAGTTCCAGCCCGACGCAAGGCTTTCGGAAATCGCCGCCGTGCCCTGACCGGCTGGCCCGCCCAGGCGGGCTGCGTCAGAAACTGGCAGCGCGAGGAAGTAAAGCCCGGCGAAGGCAGTCACCGCGCCCGCCCAGGACCAGACGGTGGGTGTGCGAACGCTGCGTTTGCCAATCGCAGAACCTGAGGCCCCGGCAGGCCGGGGCGTCAGGCCGGGCACCAGGGCCAGAAGCAGCGGCACCAGCACCACGCCGGAGCCGGTGATGAAGGCGGCCTTGGTGGCCGTGGTGTACTTCAGCCCCACGGTCTGAAACGCGTAGCCCGCAAACATAAAGAAGCCGATTTGCGCGCCGGCCCACAACGTCGCCCGTCCGATGTGGCGCAGCGCGCGCGCAAACACCAGCGCCATCAGCGCCGCCGCCAGGGTGAACCGGATGGTGAGGAAAACGAAAACGGAGGCGGAGTCCAGCGCCTCCTTGACCACGACGAAGGTGGCGCCCCAAACCAGCGAGCAGAAGCCGAGCGCGAGGATGGCCTTGAAATGCGGGGTCATTTACACTTACTAAATTCGTTTCCGAATCCTTTGGAGCGTGACCGAAAACGCAGGGGCAGAATCCGCCTCCTCAGTTTTCGGAGGCAAGGCCGCCTGGAAGGCGGCGATACAGCCCACAGGCAAGGCCGCCTGGAAGGCGGCGATACAGTTCCGTGGTCCGTTCTCAGTACTCGGTGCCAGCCTGTCCGCAGCAGCAAGAGGCGTGTAAAGCGACGCGAACGGAGCGGAACTGAAAACTGACGACGGAGAACTGAAAACTATGCCTATTTCACGGCGATGCCCTGCACTTCGAAGTGGCCTCCGCGCAACAGCGGCCCCGAGCCGATGAAGGCGCGCGCGGGAACGTCTTTGCCGAAATAGGAGCGGTACACGGTGTTGAATCTGTCGTACAGCGAAAGGTCGGGACAGAACACCTGCACGGTGACCAGATTGTCCATCGTCATTCCCGCATCGGCGAGGGTGCCCTTCATCGAGTCGAGCACCAGGCGGATCTCCGCTTCGAGGTCGTCCGGTGGACGGCCCGTGCGCGGGTCGATGCCAATGTTGCCGGAAAGATAGAGCGTATTCCCGGCGAGCACGCCGTGGCTGAAGGGCAGCATGTCCGTGCGTCCGGCGCGGTTGATGTAGCGCCGCCCCGAAGTTGCAGGGCCGCGCTGCGATTCGCTGGTCAGCGCCGCGCCGAGCAGGAATCCCACCAGAAGCACAACTGCAAACGAAACAGGTCTTGCGATTCGGAGCATTTTCCCCTCCACGTAACGCCAGCCTCGGGCTGGCAGAAGATAAATCCAAGGGCCCCGGCAGGCCGGGGCGGTACAGAGAAGGATGCGGAAACAAATTTAGTAAATGTGCAAGCTGGCGGGCGCTGCGCACCCGCCGCTACTTCTCGTACACCAAACGGCCGCCCACCCAGGTTTGCAGCACTTCCGTCTTCAAAACGGCAGGGGGCGAGACCCTGGTTACGTCGGCGGAGAGCACCACCAGGTCGGCAAACATTCCCGGCTGGATGCGGCCCTTGTTCTTCTCTTCGAACTCGGCGTAGGCCGAACCGGCCGTGTAGGCATAGATGCAATCGTGTATGGAAAGCTTCTCTGCGGGAACCCAGCCGCCCGGCGGGCCGCCCTGGGGACGCTCGCGGGTGAGGCAAGCGTACAGCCCAATCATCGGATTGATGGGCTCGACGGGATAATCGGTGCCGAAGGCCAGCTTCGCATTGTGCCTCAGCATAGACTTCCAGGCGTAGGCGCCCTTGGAGCGCTCCGGCCCCAGCCGCGCGCCGGCCCAGCGCATATCCGTGGTTTCGTGGCAGGGCTGCATCGAGGCAATCACGTCGAGCGCGGCGAAGCGCTGGAAATCATCCGGCGCGACCACCTGGGCGTGCTCGATTTTGTGGCGCGCGTCGCGCTTGCCGTTGGCTTTGCGCGCGGCCTCGAAGGCGTCGAGCGAAAAACGGTTGGCGGAATCGCCGATGGCGTGCAGAGCGATCTGGAAGCCGGCCTTGTCGCGCTCGACGACCATCGGGGTCAGCCGCTCGGGCGGGAAGATGGGGATGCCCTTCGTCGAAGCGTCGTCGGCAAAGGGCGCCAGCATTGCCGCCGTGCGCGAGCCCAGCGTGCCGTCGGTGACGCCTTTGAGCGCGCCGGTCTTCAGCCACGCGTCGGTGGTGCCGCCGCGGCGGCGCATTTCTTCCAGCCGGTCGAGCGGCGCGGTGAACGGCAGCCATTCGGTGATGCGCAGCGTGAGCTTCCCTTCCTTCTTCAGCTCCTCATAGGTCAGGAAATCGTCCCAGCCCGAATTGTCTTGCGCGGAAGTGACTCCGTAGCGCGCAGCCTCGGCCAGCGCCAGTTCGATGGCGCGGCGCCGCGCTTCCGGGCCGGTGCGCGGAAGGAGACGCGCGACGGCGTTCTTGGCCGTTTCCTTCAGCAGGCCGGTGGGCTCGCCGGTTTTGGGGTCGCGCTCGAAGGCGCCGCCGGGCGGGTCGGGCGTGTCTTTGTTCACGCCGGCCTTCTCGAGCGCGAGTGAATTGA
>CAYRII010000338.1:0-2858 GCA_964424245.1 uncultured Terriglobales bacterium
TTGCGGCAAAACTGTTTCCTTTCGGCACAGAACCGCAAGCCGCCACGCAGTCGCATGACTACACCCGGGTTATACGTGTACCCAAAGTTCGCTGAGAGAGATTCCAAGAGCCCCCTGGTCCCGAACCATGGGCACGACCGCCCTGGTCTCTTGTCGTCGCGAAGCCGGCCTACGAAACCCCCACTAGAGAGAACTACTCCAGATAGAGCTTGACACGCTACCTATGGTTAGGACGTCTAGCGCGAAATCGCCATGGGCACGGTAATTCCGTGAGCCTTCAGGAGGTCCGGTCTGACGTCTGAGTGTGGGTCGTTCTCCCTTCGGCCTCCCTGGACCAGCTCACGGTGAGGGGAGTCATGCACGCGCTCCGGAGGGCGTCATCCACCGGGACGGAAGCACACCAGTCTGCTATTCCGGCACGTCCATACCTGGTCTGGCATGGTATGCTTTCGCTAGCCGAAAACGCGGGCCGAAGCAATTCCTTCTGAGAGTACCGACCTTGCCCGCCAGCGAAAACTAACAACTTGGGGTGTCTTTATGCAGGGAGGCGAAGACCTGCGCTTCGGTGAGCGCTTTGTGTGGGTTCGCCGGCAGTGGAACGACTACCGCGTTGCCAAGTACCCGTTGGAGTCGGTGGGCGGCATTCACTGGTCGGATTTCAGCGGTGGCGTCCAGCAGCGGGCTCCGCGCTATTTCCTGCACGGGCATGTATCTTGCACCGGCTGGGCGGCATGGCCAGTGCCCGCACATGATAAAGGTTTGTATCATCAGGAAGGACAACTCTGCTCGAATCTTCGAAGAACTGGCAGCCACTGCAGGCTCTCGGCCGGAGAGGGAACGCTGGCGCCGCTGCCAATCTTCGCTGAAGGACGGCAGACTGTGTAACTGCAGGACGAGAAGTGCGTACGAGGTGGATGGAGGCCAGACCTGGCTTTGCGGACGTCACAAGCCGCAAGAAACCGGACTTCGAAATTTGCCTTTGGAGAAAACGAGGCCATTTGAGGGCTGACCATGTTCACCCAGGATTCTCCGCAGTCCGGTTTCGATCGGAAAGCCGCGAAAGTGCCGCCAATTCGCGCATTTTGGAGGCCAGCGCGGAGAGAGAATCAAAACAGCAGACTTGCTGGCGGAGAGAGTGGGATTCGAACCCACGTTACCCTTTCGAGTAAACACGCTTTCCAAGCGTGCGCCTTCAGCCACTCGGCCATCTCTCCGTTTGGGGCGGGCACATCTATTCTAGCCTACCGCGACGGGGCGCCGAGGCGGGGACAGAAGCACAAAAGGCCTGCCGCGCAAAGGCCCGGCAGGCCCAAGGAGCAAGGGGAAGCCGTCAGGCGCCGGCGGCGCCTGCTTCCGCGCCTGCGGCGTCGTAGAGCTGCTGCGACAGGTAGTTCTGCACGCCCATCTGCGCGATGGCGGTGAGTTGCCCTTCGAGCCAGTCGATGTGACCCTCTTCATCCACCAGGATCTGCTTCAGGAGCTCGCGCGAGCCGTTGTCGCCGGCGGCCTCGCAGGTCTTGATGCCCTCATTCAGCCGCTTCACGGCTTCATACTCGAGCTGCAGATCGTTCTTGATTTGCTCGGGAACGGTCTTGCCGATGGTGATCTTGAAGGAGGCGTTCATGTTGGGCGTGGCATCCAGATACAGGATGCGCTCCAGCAGCATCTCCGCGTGCCTCATCTCGTCGATGGATTCCTTGCGGATGAAGTTGTAGAGCTTCTCAAATCGCCAGTTATGGCACATCTCGGCATGCAGGAAGTACTGATTGATGGCCGTCAGCTCCGCCTTCAACACCTCGCCCAGCACTGCAACAACTTTGGGATCGCCTTTCATGGTTTCTCTCTCTCCGGAAATGATCTCGCAGCAAAACTCTAAGGATATCAGATCGCCCTACGCCCGCCGCGGGCGCGAACCGCCGCCGCATTCCCGCGCCAGATTGGCGAACATGTCATCCAGGTTCTTGCGCGCCGCCGCCTCCACCAGGCGACTGCCCACGGCCGCCAGCATGCCGCCGGTCTTAACCTCGCCGGAAAACTTCACCACCGTTTCGCGGCCGGCGTCTTCCAGCTCGACTCTTCCCTTCCCTTCCACAAACCCGACCGTGGACTGGGCGCGCGTGGAAAGCGTGTAGGCCTTGCCGGGAACGATGTCGGACAGCGTCACCTCGCCCGTAAACTTTCCCTGGATGCTGCCCAGTCCGGCCTTGAGGGTGGCGCGGTAATGGTTCTCGCCCAGAGGTTCGAGCTTTTCGCATCCCGGAATGGATCGTTCCAGGACCGCCGGATCCATGAGCGCGCGCCACACGTCCGCGCGCGGTGCGGGAACCCGTTGCTCGCCCTCGAGCTTCACCTGGCTGCGGCCCGCGCCACCGCTGCTTCCAGTGCGCGGCGGGTGAACACTCGCGCCAGGTGCCGGCGAAAATCCGGCGAGGCGTAAGTATCACCCAGAGCAGCTACATCTTCAGCAGCGAGGTTGGAGGCGGCGGCGATGGCGCTTACCGATTTCCCGCGCAAGGCGCGTTCCACATGGCCGGCACGGTAGGCCGAGGACGCCACTCCGGTAATGCCCACCGCAGCACTTTCAATCTTGCCCGCGCTCACGCGCACCACAACCGCCACGCCGACCACGGCAAACCCGGAGGCCGGATGGCGGAATTTCTTGTAGACCACGCCCTGACCGCCGGTGGAGGGCACGCGCACTTCGGTGAGGATCTCGTTGGGCTGAAGCGCCGTGGAAAACAACCCGGTGAAGAACTGGCGCGCCGGTATCACGCGCTCGCCTTTTTCGCTCATGGCCACCATTTCGGCATCCAAGGCCAGGATGGCGGCCGGGTAATCGGCCGCCAGGTCAGCGTGCG
>CAYRII010000339.1:0-2856 GCA_964424245.1 uncultured Terriglobales bacterium
GGAAACGGGACGACGACTATTCGTCAGCACCCGCGCCTGTCCTCGACTCTACCCAACCTGAGCGCCGAAGGCGCGAAATAACCATAGCCCAGGGCGTAAGCCCTGGGTGGGCAAGGCCAAAAGGCCTGAAGCCCTGAAAGGGCGAAAGATGGCCGTACGAAACAAACTGTTTTCTTTCGCCCCTTCGGGGCTTCGCCGAGAACCGACGCAGTATCCCAGGGCTGACGCCCTGGGCTGAAGAACTTTCGCCCCGAAGCTTCGGGGCTTGAGGCGTAAGAGTCTGGTGAGAAATCCGGGCTAAGCCCTGCTTGGAACCGGCAACGAATATACGCTGAAAAGCTGCCCGAAGATGAAAAGCGCCGGCGAGGACGCCGGCGGTACACGAAATTAGGTGCGCCCGTGCGCCTTCGGCGAAGAACAAGCACTGCGCCAGCACAGGAGTTACACGCGCAAGAGCGCGCTTCATGCTTACCCTTCCGCGTCTCTAAGAGGAAGGGCGGCCCGATTTGCCCAAATCCTAGCCCGATGAGCCCAATGTAGCTAAATTGATTTGGCGAAATGTGAAGACTAGTGCCGTTCCAACTAATCCAGCCAAACTTTATTTCAGGAATTGACACGTCCGCGCTTGCCTGTCGGTCTGGTCCTTGTTAGTGTGAAATAGTTGGAACGGCACTAGCATAGGTTTTTCTGTTCAGGCCACTGAAGATCGCTGTGGGTCCGCACTGATGGGGGCGGGGATCAAAACCGGGACCATCCTTGACCGCATCGTCGAAGCGCGTCGCGCCAGGCTCGAGCGTCGTCGCCGCGAACTGCCGCTGGCCGAGCTTCGCCGGCAGGCCGAAGGCGCACCCCCGGTGCGCGATTTTGCCGCCGCACTCACGGGCAAGGCCATCAACGTTATTGCGGAGTTGAAAAAAGCTTCGCCGTCGGCGGGCGTGCTCCGGCAGGATTACGATGTGCCGGCGCTGGCGCTGAAGCTCGAGCAGGCGGGTGCGGCTGCGCTTTCTGTTCTGACCGAGGGAGATTTTTTCCTGGGTTCGCTCGACCACCTGCGCCGGGCGCGCCAGGCGACGTGCCTGCCGGTGCTGCGCAAGGATTTTGTGATGGATGAGTGGCAAGTGTGGGAAGCGCGCGCCGCCGGCGCCGATGCATTTCTGTTGATTGCCGCGATACTTGAGAATGCGGCGCTGGGCGAGCTGGTCGCGCTCGGCCAGCATCTCGGCATGGAAGCGCTCGTTGAAGTCCACGCACGCGAGGAGTTGGCTGGGGTGGTGGACGCGGGAGCGCGCATCGTTGGCGTGAATAATCGCGATTTGCGGAACTTTGAGGTGCGGCTGGCGACTTCCTTTGAGCTGGCGGAGGCTATTCCTGACGAGTGCGTTGCGGTGAGCGAGTCAGGGCTGCGCTCGACCGACGACTTGAAACGCCTCCGGGCTGCCGGCTTCGACGCCTTCCTGATCGGCGAGCACCTGATGCGGTCGCCTGATCCTGCCGCCGCCCTGCAGGAGCTTCTAACCGAGTGCTGAAAAAAGTGCCTCACGTGTGATTCCGAGCCCCGAAGCTTCGGGGCTGCTTTTGGCATGTAGAGGCGGGTTTATCCCGCCACTCTTGGGTGTTGAGTGATCATGGTCCGAGTGAAAATTTGCGGGATCACGAGCTGGGCCGACGCGAAGCTGGCCCTGGATGCCGGCGCGAAACTGCTGGGCTTCAACTTCTATCGGCGCAGCCCACGGTGTATGACTGCCGCAACGGCGCGGTGGATTATCGATCGAATGCCTGACGATGTCGATGCAGTCGGCGTTTTCGTAGACAAGTCGTTTTCCGTCGCAACCGAGATTGCGCAGGCGGTAGGTCTCGACATCGTCCAGCTTCACGGCGACGAATCCCCCGCGGTCGTTGCGCAGTTCGCAAGATCCTGGCCGGTGATCAAGGCGTTTCGCGTGCGCCGGGGCTTTCGCTCTGCGTTGCTGGCGCGTTATCCCAACGCGGCGCTTTTTTTGCTCGATGGCTTTCGCCCGCACGTGCCGGGCGGCACCGGCAGAACGTTTGACTGGCGCGTCGTTCGGCAGGCCAAACGCTACGGCCCAATCATTCTCGCTGGCGGGGTGACGCCGGAAAACGTGGCGCAGGCCATCCTGGCGGCGCAGCCCTTTGCCGTTGACGTGTGCAGCGGTGTGGAGTCGAAGCCGGGAAGGAAAGATCCTGTCCGCCTGCGGGAACTCATGCGCCAGGTGGAAGCGGCGAATCACCAGCTCAAATGACCACCGCCGCGCAAACCTGGCCCGACGCCCGCGGCCGCTTCGGCCCTTACGGCGGCCGCTACGTCCCCGAAACGCTGGTTGCCCCGCTCGAGGAACTCGAGCGCGCCTACGCGGCAGCGCGCTCCGAACCAAATTTCCAGAGCGAACTCGACGCCTTGCTGCGCAACTTCGCCGGCCGCCCCACCCCGTTGCAATTTGCCGCGCGGCTCAGCGAGCACCTGGGAGGCCTGCCCCGATCCAATCGGGGCCTGCCCCGATCTTATCGGGGCCCGCGCATCTACCTCAAGCGCGAAGACCTGCTGCATACCGGCGCCCACAAGATCAACAACTGCCTGGGACAGGGGCTGCTGGCGGCGCAGATGGGCAAGACGCGGCTGGTGGCGGAGACGGGCGCGGGCCAGCACGGCGTGGCCACGGCGACCGTGGGGGCGAAGCTGGGCCTGCGCGTGACGGTCTACATGGGCGAAGAGGACATGGCGCGGCAGCGGCTGAACGTAGAGCGGATGCGACTGCTCGGCGCAGAAGTTGTCGGCGTCGGTACCGGCAGCCGCACGCTCAAGGACGCCATCAACGAAGCCATGCGCGACTGGGTGAC
>CAYRII010000340.1:0-2847 GCA_964424245.1 uncultured Terriglobales bacterium
GAACGGATATCGCCAGCCAGCAACATGGTGAAGCCTGTGTTGAATTCATCCCCCAGAGACGCCGCGTACGGCAAAGCGAGCACCAGAGGCTGGGCGCCAAAAATGCGCTCCACGCCCTGGGCAAGGCGGCCGACAATCCAGCCGTGGCGAAAGTAGTTGTACATCACAAAAACCCCGCCCGGCTTCAGGCGGCGGCGCACGTCGGCAAAGGCCTCATCGGTAAACAGGTAGCTTTCCAAGCGGATGTTGCTGTAGCTGCTGTGCAGGACCAGCGAGTCCACCAGCGCGTAGACAATGAGGTCATACCGGCGGTCGCTGACACGCAGGAAGTTGCGCCCGTCATCGTAGTGCACGGTGACGCGCGGGTCCTGGTAGGGCCGGTTGGGATGGTCACGCGCGCCCAGGCGCTGAATGGCCGGGTCAATTTCAACCGCGTCCACGTGCTTCACGTCCCACTGCAACGCCCGACTCACATCGTTGCCTGAACCGGCGCCGATGATGAGCACATCCTGGAACGGAGGCGCACCTGCATCCCGCCGCAAGAGGTAGGGGAGGGGATAGGCAAAGGCTTTGGTGTCGTTGACGGAAGTCATGCTCTGGTGCCCGATCAGGTTGACCAGGATATTGCGGCTGTCCTTCCAGTAATCGATGCGGTAGTAGGGGGACCACAGGATCTCCAGATTCTTCTGCCCCGGCGGGCCTTGCGTTCCTGAACGCACGCCGGCTGCCATCACCAAAAGAAGCAACAGGGCCCCGCGCACCAGCAGCGGACGCCGCGGACAATACGAGCGGAGAAAATATCCCAGACCCGCAGCCACGGGCAGAAACCACCACAAAGGAGAAAGTTCCATCCAGGAGGCGAGCGAGAAGAAGCCGGTACCGGCCACACTGCCCGCAATGTTCAACGAATAGGCCTGAACGCGGCCGGGTACGCGGTTCAGCCGCCGGCCCAGTTCCTGCCCGGGTCCCACCATCGCCACTGCTACCAACAGGAAAAACAAGCCACCCACGGATTCAACCGGAATCACGAAGCGGGCCAAGTCCTGAACATGGTAGTCCGTGCCAAAAAAGACCAGTTGAGGTGAAGCCGGGTTGCCCACAGCCACCGCGCGCGCCAAGGAGTGGCGCACCGCCTCCACCGCGTGCGCCGCCGCCACAACCAGCATCAGCCACAGTGGCGTCCACACCAAGTGGTGGGAGGGGCGCGATGCGGCCAGGCAACCCACCGACATCCCCAGAAAGCACGCCAACAGCACCATGTTGGTGAAAAACGTCAGGTACAACACGTGCGCGGGGAGCCAGCGGATGAGCGCCAGTTCCAGAAAGAGGATCAGGAAGCTGATGAAAAACAGTTCCCCGCGCGCGCGAGAAGGAGATCCGGGGATGAAAGCGGAAGTGGGATCGCGATCCATGAGTTGCGTCAGCGGCGCAAAAACAGTTTACTGGCCTCTTTCCTCCAGCACGCGATTGATGTGGTAGCCGGGAACCGGAGTGCAGTTCCCCGGGCGGCGCAGCAGGCAAGCGCCTCGCCTGCACCACAGGGCGTCAAACTCCTGGGGCCACAGCGGCTGGTCGCTCGCGGTAACCAGAAAATTGAACTGCGGTGCGCGGGCTGCAGCGTCTTCCAGGTCATTCAGCGGGACGATAGGCACGGCGCGATGCAGGTAGGTGTAGCCCCCAGATTCCATCCAGCTGACATTGGCCAGCCCGACTCCACACAAAGCTTCGTCCCGGCTTAATTCCGAGAACGCGCGCAGGTTGCCGGAGCGCAGCTTCCACAGGGTGCCAAAGCGAAACGCGAGTGACGTCGAAACCGTCAACCATGCCGCCAGGCCGACGGCCGCCGCCACTACCGCCGCGCGACGCGAGCTGGACCGCAGGCGTTCCGTGATTTCCGCAAGTCCCAGGCCTACGAGCGTGCACAGCAGCGGAATCGCCGGATAAATGTAGCGGTACTCCTTGTGCGCCAAGGCGGAGTGCGAGACAAGAATTACCACCACAAGCCAGGCCAACAAGGGGCAGCGTCGCGCACCAGCAACCGCCAGGAACACCACCAGGGCAGCGCCATAGGACCACGCGTCGAAAAACATCTTTGCGTAGCCGTACCATGGGAGCACCGCAAATTCGCGGGTCTTGCCCAGGGCAAGGTTGATCCAGATGTTGCTTACGAACGACTGGAAGGGATACGACCAGGTAAAAGCGTCCACGAGCCCGAAAAGAATCAGGGGAACGAAAACGCCCGCAACCACAGGCAGCCAACGCTCACGCCACTTGTTCCGGCAGAGGTACAGCACAGCAAATGCCACCGCGGGCGTCAGATGGATGCGGAACCCCAGGGCCAGCCCGCACAGCAGGCCGCCCCAAAAGAGCCTGCGGCGCGGGTTCGGGGAGTCTTGACCTGCCGCCAGGTACAGGCCCGGCAACAGAACGCTTGCCGCCACGACCTCGGTGAGAGCCTTGGCCGAAAAAAATACCAACTCGAACCACACCGCACTGACAGCCGCGGCCAGAAGGCCGGCCCGTTCCCCTGCAACGCGTGCGGACCATGAATAGGCGAACCACACCGGCACGAGAGAAAGCAGGCACAGAAAAACAGCAAGACCGGTCAGGTACCCGCTGGAACCCGCGCCCATCCATTCGCTGGCGCGCATCACCCCGGCCAGAATCGCGGGCCACACCCAGGAACGCGCGCCCTCGCGGAATTCCCAGGTGAGGATGCCTTCGCCGAACGCCAGGCGGTGCGCCGGCTCGAGCGTCTGGAAAATTTCGTCCGGCCACACGAAACTGGGCAAGGAGAGCGCAGTTGCAAGCCGCAGAGCAAAGGCCAGGAGAACAATAAAGAGGAGC
>CAYRII010000341.1:0-2847 GCA_964424245.1 uncultured Terriglobales bacterium
AGGAAGTCGAGATCAAGCGCGGCACCGAGATGGCCATCCAGCTCGACCGCCCCCTCACCGTTCCGGTCGACTAGCTCTCGCTGAAGAGGCCATAGGTGGCCGGCTTCGGCCGCCCGTATTTCTTTGCGATTTTCGAGTTTCGCTTTTCGAGTTTCGTCCTTTATCTTCGAGGAAGCGGTACTTGCAAGATCTGTTGGACCAACGCGGCAACTATTCCTCCAAGGGTAATCACCAGCCCCAGCCAAGTCACCACCGCCAGCGCCTTGCCCGACTTCAAGAAATTCGGCAGGGCGATTTTCGCGATCCGCAGAGCCACCAGTGCGGCCACCGCCACCGCCAGAGCCCAGGGCCCCCAGGCTCCGACCCATCGAGCCAGGGTGATGTGCACGTGCATGATTGGATCCGGGGAGACATTGGCTCTTGCTCCCGTTTGAATAACGATCGGAGCCAAGCTCTGCACGTAGTAGTAGTTCGCCGCGAGGAGCACAGCCCAAAGCGCTGCGCTATAGCCGTTCAGCCAAAACGCCGCTGTCCAAGCCCGGCAGCGAGGACAGCGCATCCGCACTCCAGCCATCGGCGTGCCGCATGACGAGCAATGCATCGGTCTTCCTCCTCTCAGTCGCCACTCCCCGCTCATGCTCCCGCCCGACTAGCTCTTCTTGGGAGTGGCGCCGGGGAAGAGCGCCGCCCGGCGGTCCTCCCACTGGGCCTTCATCTCTCTTAGAAAGGCTTCGAACTCCGGGTCACCGCGCAGCTTGTCCAGGTTCGGGTCCTTTGCGAAGAGCGGGTAGCAGGGTAGGCCTTCCGCCGCCGTCCTGCGCAGCCACTCCAGGGCCCGTCGCTTCTGCCCCATCAAGGCGTAAGCGGAAGCGATGTTGTAGGCGGCGTGGTGGAAATGCGACTTGCCCTGCCCGGCCCGAATGGCGATGCGGATTTGTTCTTCGGCTTTCTGCGGCTGCCCGCTGGCGGCCAGCAGGAGGGCGAAGGTGCTGGCCACGTCTTCGTTCTCGGGAAATTCTCGGTGCAGCTTGTCAACAACGGCAAAGGCTTCGTCCATCCTTTTCAGATAAGACAGGGCGATGACGCGCTGCCACTGCCACAGGCCGGTGAGCTCCGGATTCCGCTCGAACTCCCGGAGCGCCGCCTCATAGTCCTGCTGGTAGAGGTAGACCCGCGGAATGCGGTAGCGGGCATCGAGGTTCTGCGGGTCGAGCGCCAGCGCTCTCTGGAATTCATTCATGGCCTCGTCCAGCAGGCCGATGTGCATGTAGACCGACCCCAGCGAGAAATGGGCGTCGCTCAAATTGGGATTCAGCTCCAGCGCCCGTCGGTAATCACGGATGGCCCGCTCGTGCGGAAAACTGCTTGTAAGTGTCCAAGCCAGATCGCCGCGAGCCACGTAGGCCTCGGCGAGATTAGGATCCAGCGCCAGCGTTTTCTCCAAGTGGATGTAAGCTTTTTCTTCCCATTTCCGGTTGGGATCGTAGCTGAAGAACCTGGTGGTATAAGCTTTGGCGAGGGCCGCGTGGGCGAGCGCTGACTCGGGGTCGAGCTGGACGGCCTGCTCAAACCAGCGGATGGAGGTGTCGGTGGCCTCCCGGTCCCGGTTACGCTTGTGGAAGGAGGACTTTCCGCGCAGGTAAGCCTCATAGCCTTCCGGGTTCACCCGGCTGCTCCGGGCCAGACGCAGTTCCTCTTGGGAGGTCAGCGTGGCACGAATTTGTTGCGCGACCTCCTGCGCCACTTCGCTCTGCAACGCCAGCACGTCGCGCAGGTCGCGCTCGTAGCTGCGCGCCCACAGGTGCTTGTCGGTGGGGGCGTGAATCAACTGGGCGGTGATTTTCACGCGGTCGCCCACGCGCTGCACCGAGCCTTCCACCACCGCGTCCACGTTCAGCTCCCGCGCGATCTCGGGCAACGGCTTGCGCGCGCCCTTGTACTGCATCACCGAGGTCCGCGAAATCACCCGCAGGGCGCTGATCTGCGCCAGGTCGGAAATCAGCGCCTCGGTCATCCCGTCGGCGAAGTACTCCTGCTCGGGGTCGCGCGACAGGTTCTCGAGCGGCAGCACGGCCAGCGATTCGATCCGCGGCGCGCTTGTCACGAAACTTCCTGCTAGCCGCTCCCGCCACCCGCCTAGGTTCAGCGCCAGGACCACCCCGAGCACCACCACTGCCGGCGCTCCCACCAGCGCGAGCGCCACTGGCCACCAGCGCCTTCGGGGCCGCGCTGCTTGTTGCTGAGACGCGGACTGTTCCGGGAACGTGGCCAGCAGTTCCCGCGCTAGCCGCCGCTGGTAGATGGGCAGGTAGACGATTACCGGCAGCACAAAAAAAAGCGCCGCAGCGTTGGCGTATTTCAGCGTAACCGCGAGGGCGTAACCGGCGCCGGGGACGTCCATCAATACGTACAGGGGAAACCAGCGGCAGAAAGTACGCAGCGCCCCCGGGTCGCCCCGCCATAGCGCCAAGGATGTTGCCCCGCCAATGATGAAGGCCGCCAGGAAAAGCGCGAGGAAGCCTCCAATCCCCAGTGCCCCCGCGGAACTCAACCCGTGCTTCTCCCATTGAGCCAGCACCTCTACCAGCTCGCTGGAGCGGGCCAGGAGGTACACCAGGGGGGACAAGTAAAGGACTTGAATGGCTGCGATGAGACGAAACTGCCAAAGGAGGCTGTGGGTTTTCTTTTCGGAGAGAGTCTTGTCTTCGGGCGCTTGCTGCGGAAAGGCGGCGCGCACCAGAGTCGGGTCAATGATCAGGAAAGCCACCAGGCCGGCCACGCCGAAGCCCACCAGCAAGGCCGCCCAGCCGGGATGCGAGCCCACGATGCTGCCGGCGAGCACGAACA
>CAYRII010000342.1:0-2833 GCA_964424245.1 uncultured Terriglobales bacterium
TTGCCGGCATCGTCCTGGCGTTTGCTGTGGCCTTCGGTGCGGCGGGCCGGGAGCTGGCCCGCGAATGGCTGGAGTCGCGCACCAAGGAGAAAGCGACGGAGGAAGAGGTCTTTCGCCACCTGTGAGCCCGTTGCCCTCCCGCTACGTGTTGTTCACCGACCTGGACGGCACGCTGCTCGACCACCAAACCTACTCCTGGGCGGGCGCGCGAGAGGCGCTCGCGGAGTTGGAGCAGCGCGGCGTGCCCCTGGTTTTTTGCACCAGCAAGACGCGCTCCGAAGTGGAAATGCTGCGCCGCAAAGTGCGCAACGCCCACCCGTTCATCACTGAGAACGGCGGCGGCGTGTTCATCCCGCAAGGGTATTTCCCGCGCCGCATTCCCGGAGAGACGCGCGTGGGGCGCTACCACTGCCTGGCGCTGGGACGGCCGTATGAGGACGTTGTGGAAGCCATGCAGGCGATTGCCAAACAAGCGGGCGCGGACGTGGTGGGGTTTCACCAGATGACGGCACACGAAGTTGCAGACAATACCGGACTGACCCTGGCGGAGGCGGAATTGGCCAGGAAGCGCGATTTTGACGAGCCCTTTTTTTTCGCCGGCGGAAATGCAAAAGCGGAGGCCACGTTTCTGCAAGCGGCGCGGCAGCGCGGTTTGGAAGTAACGCGCGGCGGGCGCTTCTGGCACCTGTTTTCCGGCAGCGACAAGGGCAAGGCGGTGCGCCGCTTGTTCGATCTGTATCGCCAGGGCGCGCACCACAAGCTGCGCTCCGTGGCACTGGGAGATAGCGCCAACGATCTGCCCCTGCTGGCAGCGGCAGACCAGGCCTTTCTACTGCCGCGGCCGGATGGCAGCTTCGACGCGGAAGTCCTGGAAAAGCTTCCGCGCGTGGCGCGCGGCGCAGCACCAGGGTCCCAAGGCTGGAACGCGGCCGTGCTGGGACTGTTTCCTTCTTAGGCCGACTGCAGAGAGCGGCACGTCACGATCCTTCATGACTCAGCGCCGTCGCAATGTCGTGTTCCTTGCCATGCCGGCGGTAATCCTCCTGGCGGGCCTGGTCTGGCTGGAACTGCGGCAGGAGCCTGCGGCGCGAGCGGATCAGCCCGTCACGCTGGTCTTCACCCACGCCAAGCACCCACGGTATGCCTTCCTCAGCCGGCTGATTCGCCAGTTCGAAGACGAACATCCGGGAATCCGCGTGCGCGAACAGATTCTTCCTGCATCCACCGACGAACAGCACCAGTTCTACATCATGAACCTGCCGGCGGGCGGCGGGGACACCGACCTGATTGACATGGACATCATCTGGGTGCCGGAGTTCGCGCGTGCCGGGTGGCTGATGGAACTGACTCCGCACCTCAGGGAAGAGGAACTGGCGCCGCTGAACCCGGGTGCGCTGCGCGCCGACCGGCTGGAGGGGCGGCTCTACGCCGTGCCCTGGTTCGTGGACGCCGGCGTCCTGTACTACCGCAAGGATCTGCTGGACAAGTACGGCTTTACGCCTCCAGAAACCTATCCGGAGCTTCTGGCGCAAGCGAAACACATACTGGCCGGCGAGCGCGATCCGCGCCTCAGCGGATTCCTTTGGCAGGGCATGCAGTACGAAGGCCTGGTGTGCTCGGCGCTGGAGTTTATCCGCGGCAATGGCGGTGACGTTTTGGGAGAAGACCAGCGGCCGGCGTTGGGAAGCCCAAACGCACAGGAGGCGCTTACCTTCATGAGTCGCCTAGTGCGCGGGGAGGGTGTGACGCCGGCGCTCGTGACCACACTGAACGAGGAGGCATCGCGGCACATCTTCCAGTCGGGCCGCGCCGTTTTCATGCGCAACTGGCCTTACGCCTGGCGCCTGATGCAGCAGCCGGATTCCGCCGTTCAAGGACGCGTGGGAATGCGCCTGGTGCCGCACTTTCCCGGACATGCGAGCGCGCCCACCATGGGTGGCTTCCACCTGGGCGTGAACTCCGCCTCGCCGCACCGCAAGGAGGCTCTCCAGTTCCTGCGCTACATGATTCGTTATTCTGCGCAGAAGGAAATCCTCCTGAAGGTGGGAGTGCTGGCCGCGCACATGCAGGTGTATGAGGATGCCGAAGTCCGCGCCGCCCTGCCGTTTCTTCCTGACCTCCTGCCTGCGCTGGAACAGGCGCAGCCGCGCCCGGTAACGCCCTATTACCTGATGATCTCGCAAGTGCTGCAGCCGGAACTGAGCGCCGTGGTGGCCGGCATTCGCACTCCCGGGGAGGCGATGCGCCTGGCGGACGAGCAGATTGCACGCGTCCTGGAGGCGCAATGACGCAGGCATGGACGGAGCGCGCCCGCCGCTACGGCCTGCTGGCGCCCGCCATTCTGTTTACTTCGGTGATTGCGCTGGCGCCGGTCCTGATGACGGTGTGGCTCAGCTTCCGCCGTGAGATGCCCATCTTTGGCGTTTCCCGCTACGTGGGACTGGAGAATTACCGGGAACTGCTCTCCGACGCGCGCTTCTGGAATGCGCTGGCCACGACGGCCTACTTCGTAGCCGTTTCTGTGACGCTCGAACTCGTAGTGGGGCTGAGCTTCGCGCTGCTGCTGAACCGAACGTTTCGCGGCCGGGGACCGGTGCGCGCCGTGGCGCTGATTCCGTGGGCGGTGCCCGGCGTGGTGGCGGCGCGCTTCTGGGAGTGGATCTTCAACGCTGACTTCGGTGTGCTGAACTACCTGCTGGGCGCGCGCATCAACTGGCTGGGAGATCCGCTGTGGGCGCTGCACGCCGCCATCCTGGCTGACGTGTGGAAGACCACGCCCTTCGTCCTCCTGCTGCTGCTGGCCGGACTGCAGGTCATCCCCGAAGAACTCTAC
>CAYRII010000343.1:0-2831 GCA_964424245.1 uncultured Terriglobales bacterium
GCCCTGGCACAAGTACCACTCCGCCCGCTGCCGCACCCGCCATTGGGAGCGCCTCCACCGCCGCCGCGCCGAATCGGCCGCCGGGCTGACTTGTCCCTCCTGCGGGGCACACCTCGCGCTGACACTGGAGCGAGCCCTTTACCCGCCGAAGCCTTCCGCGTAGGCGGGCCACTGCGGCACGCCCCTGGCGCTCACCCTCCAGCCCGTCCCCTAAGCACTTGTCATCCCGCCTGCCCCGAGTCCAGCCGAGGGGAGCCCATGACTGCCTTGACGGCGAGGGATCTGCTTTTCTCCGTCCTGCCTTTTCTTGCAGTGGTGGGGCAGACACTCCTGCTTGCCCTGAGCGGAGTCGAAGGGTCTGCCCGGCGGGCAGCAAGGCCCGCCCCTCCCAGTCCGTGGAGCAGCTCGCACCCTTCTAACAGCATAGGGGCAGGCCACCCCCCACCCGCCAAGAACTTATCTCTAGAAACACGTGCTTCTGGAACACGCGATTGACCTTGTGCTAGATTCTTCCGCATCCTCCTTGGGCTTGGGACACACGCCTTGTCGTCACGAAACAAGACACTCACACACCACGTTGAACTTGCAGGCTTGGATTTCGCTTGCGGGGCCCGTGTCCTTGCGGAATTGTGCGCGAGGCTCTACGACGACATTGACAAAGCCTCTTCTGCCCTTGCGGCTCGCCGTCAACGCTCACGAAGAGAAGACGAACAGCAGCGGGGCGGTCTACCACCAGCCGAGATGTATACCGAGGGGAGGGAGATGGACGTTGCTATCGAACAGGCGAGGCTTCAAGACCAGCGCGACCTCTTAGGTTCATTTGCCTTGGTCTACCTAGCATCTCTCTTCGAAGGATTCCTCTTCGAACTAGCCAAGTGCTGCGGATGGAGCGTTAGAGAAAAAGCAGACTGGCGGCAGCGTGTTCTGCTTATCGAAAGACAGTCCCAGTACCCTCGTGAAGGATGGCCAATCCCATTCCAAAGGGTTGAGGAGGTCTTTCTAGCTAGGAACGATTTTCTCCACAACCGAGGCCTCGTAAGAAACGCCTATACACGAGCGATTAGGGAACCGAGGTTCGTTGAGGACGGGAAGATTTGCGTTAGAGAAAAAGAATTAGTGAAGGCAAACGCGGAGCTTCTTGCTCTCGGTAAGGTGCTCGTAGAAAAATGCAAGCCGTTTTCACCAAGTCTCCCCTCGCGCGCGGGCAGGAAGCCATATGGGAATCATTGAGCACTTGGTCGGCCTACTGCCCTCCAACGAAGTTGCCCGCATACTTCTGTCAGCGCTTGTTGGGGCGTTCATCGGATACCTGGTATCAGAACTCACACGAGTCCGCAAGAAGAGGCGGTTGTTGATGGCACCAGCAATGATGCCCTCGCTCACGCTCACCGTGAAGCAGGGAGCAGTAGAGGTCAGTATGTTTGGCGATTATGGGGTTGTGAATATGTCCGACTTGCCCATCAGCCTCCAACGCCCGCACCTGCTGGGATACAACCTTGCCAGTCGGGCGTTTCAGTTCCGTGTGATGCCCGTCATTTCGACCGCGGGCAGGTTGATTCCGCCTGTGGAGAAACTGTTCGAGGAAATAACGATTCCTCCCAATAGGGAGACCGTCCTGATCTCCGACAAGGCGTGCAGGATTACCGTCGAGCGCTTCGAAGTCAGGAGCGTCCCAGCTTTCGTGTGGATTGAGACGCTCGAACTTGTGAGGCTCGGACCACGGAAGAGGTATCGCTGGCGCGCCTACCTGTACCGATTCCACTTCTCCTGGGAGACCAAGTACATTTACAGATGGACCGGAGTGGAAGTCGGCCAAAGGTTTGCAAGATGGATCGCGGCCCCCGGAAAGTGGCTCTACTGGTACAGGATGAGGCGCTCCACGAAGGGCGAGTGATTCGGAACAACCATCACTCGGAGGCGGTTGGCCCACGCTACGCTCATTCGCGCCGATGATAGCATCGAGGCACCGCCCTTGAAACAGTGAAGGCTGCCCCTCTCTGCCCTTTGTGGAGAGACATCTGTGTCCATCTGTGCCGAGGGGGCCGCGCCACCGCGGCGCTGCTGGGGCGCTACCGATGCGTTACCGCCGCGTTGCTCGAGTGCGCGGCGGCGAGGCTCGCAAAGCGAAACTCGGCATAGGCTCATGCGAGTCTCGAGTGCCCGATTTTCGAGTTTCGCTTTTCGATTCTCCCCATGTATCTGTGTCCATCCGTCTGCATCTATGGTTCCAAGTTGCCGAAAAACCCGCTGGTACAACCCTTCACGTCGCGGTACATCCCGCCCCAAACCGGCGCTCAAAGGTGCGCCGTCTTGAGCCAAACCGGCCACCGAACACCGGCCACCGCTCACGCAATCCTGCCGGGACACGCCCGACCTCAACCCCGGCGGCGTGAGCCACCGGCAGCCAAACGCAGCCAACGGCTGCCACCGCGCGCCACCGGCCACCGGACACCGAAGCGGTGGTGTCATTCCGAGCCCGGAGGGCGAGGAATCTCTTCGGGAGCCAAGCGGCACAGAGAAGAGATCCCTCGCGGAGTTTACCCCGAGCCAAGTCGAGGGGCTCGGGATGACAGGCAGGCGGAGGCCCGTTCACCGGGCACCGAGCACCGGGCACCGTTTGCACATTCCCCCGGCTGGGCTATAATGGCGCCCTTTCCGGGGTGGGGTCGGGGAGCAGCCAGGCGCCTCGGGAAACCTGCTTCAGCAACACACAGGGGACAGCGAACAGAGTTATGGCAACCAAGACAGAAGCGGCGCCCACTTCGGGCGGCGCGGGCGCCAAGCCGGCGGCGCAGCACTTCCTGCAGCGCATCCAGCTCTTCAGCCTGCTG
>CAYRII010000344.1:0-2795 GCA_964424245.1 uncultured Terriglobales bacterium
CCGGGTGAATGCCGGAGCCTTCGCCGCCACCGATGACCGGTTGGGGGTGCTGGGTGCGGAACCAGCGGATGGACATGTAGACGAAGATCACGTCGACAAAGCCGAAGACGGCCAGCACCGCGGCCAGCACCGGCTTCTGGCTGCCGGTGGAGAAACGGCGCAGCACCAGATAGCTCACGTAGATGAGCCAGAGGACGAGCGTGGAAGTGAGGCGCGCGTCCCACGTCCACCAGATGCCCCACACCGGCTTCGCCCAAAGCGGACCCGTGACCAGAACCACGGTGCAAAAGACCACACCAACTTCGGCGGTGGAAACGGCCAGGGCATCCACCTTCGCCGACCTCCGTACCAGGTAGTGAATGGAGAACAGCACGTTGGCGGTGAAGCAGAGAAACGCCACCCAGGCCGAGGGCACGTGATAGTAGAAGATGCGCTGAATGTCGCCCATGGTCTGCTCGGTGGGCGCGGCCACCCTGGCCTGGTACAGGCCAAAGCTGAGCAGAGCGCCGGTGAGCAGGGCCAGGATGGGCAGGGGAGATTTCATTCCGCGTGCAGCACACTCTCAAACAGCAACAAGGAGACGGTAGTAAACACTACATCATAGACGGCCAGGAAGGTGAGGGCCAGCCGCGCCGAGCCTTCCCCGGTCAGGATCGTAGTGGTGGCGCTGACCATGGCCAGCACGGCGGGGATGGAGATGGGAAAAAGTATGAGCGGCAGCATGACTTCGCGACTGCGCGTGCGCAGGGAGATGGCGGCAAAAAACGTGCCATTCACCACCAGCGCCCAGGTTCCCAACGCCAGAACGTACAGCATCTGGTGCGACGGGCCGAGAGCGCGCAGGTTGTAAAAAACGATAAAGAGCGGGGCCATCAGCAACTCGACGGCAAGGACAAACAGGAAGTTTCCCACCGTCTTGCCCAGGAACAGAGCATTGGCAGGAGCCGGGGAGACGCGGTAGGCATCCAGCACCTGGTGACGCAGCTCGCGGGCCCAGGCCTGGTTCAAGGCCACGATGGTGGAGAACAACACCGCCACCCAGATCAGCCCTCCGGCAATGCGGCGCGCCTCCTCAGCCGTGGGCTCGAACGAGAAACTGAAGATCACCACCACCAGAAGAGCGAAGAAAAGCATGGCATTGAAGGCGTCTTTGGAACGCCATTCCAGGCGCAGGTCCTTGGCCAAGGTGGCGCGCGTGACGCGGAACAGTGTGCTCATCGCAGCGACCCCACGACCGGCGACGCTCGTCGCGGAGCAGCGCCCACTCCCTGGGCGCGGGAGGTGAGGCGTCCGCCGGAAAGAAACACGGACTCATCGGCCACGCCGGCCACCGCCTCGGGTTGATGCGTCACCACCAGAATGGTCCGGCCCTCGCGGCGCATCTGGCCGAGACGTGCCGCCATTTCGACGGCCGAGGCCAAATCCACATTGGAGAAGGGTTCATCCAGCAGCAGGATGGAAGGATCGTGCACCAGGGCGCGAGCCAGCGCCAGGCGCTGGCGCATGCCCTGCGAGTAGTCGCCTACTCTGCGCTCGAGGCGCGGGTCGAGCCCGACCTTGACGATGCTCTCCTCGATGCGCTCGGCGTCATCGATCCCGTACAAGGAGGCGAAGTAGCAAAGGTTCTCCATCGCCGTCAGTTCTTCATAGAGCAAGGGTGCATGCGCCATGTAGCCGACGCGACCGGCGACGGCGCGCAAGTCATCCGAGCCCAGGATTTGCACCCGGCCCAGCGTGGGCCGGGAAAGTCCGGCGATCACGCGCAACAGCGTGGACTTCCCGGCTCCGTTGTCGCCGAAGATGGCATAGACGCGTCCGGACTCGAAGCCCGCGCTGACCTCGCGCAAGGCCGCCATGCGGCCGAAGATCTTGGTGACGCCGATCAGGAGGATTGCGGGGCCCGGGGTCGAATGCGGAGACGGTTTGGATGCGGCGGACAGCTCGGGGGCCCTCAGTTCGATGCTGGAGTGGGTACCTCAGTCGCTGCGGGAGCCGTTCCCGGAGCTGCGGCCGTACCCGCCGGCTGCTGTTCCTGGGGAGCGTACTTGGAGGCGCACTTGGCCTGCAGGTGGTTGGCGCGGAAGACTCCCTCGCGATCGAGCTGACCTTCGACCAGGGCCTGGGAGTCGTCGCGGAAGGTGTCCGGCGGAGCCTCGGTGCCTTTGTAAACCACGGGCAGTGTCTGGCCTTCTTCCACAAGCACAAATTCCACGCGCGTGCCCTGGCGCTTGATGGAGCCGGGCTGGACGTTGCCCGCCACGCGCAGCCGCTTGGCATGCCGGCTGTCGTCCATCTTGTGCATCTCACTGATGGTTACGTAATAACTCTTGCTCTCTTCCACGCCTGTCCACGCCAGATAGCCGATGGGAAGCACGATCATCGCCATGGCGGCGCCAAAACGCAGAAACTTTCCCTTGGGGTCGGCCATACTTGTCCCTGTTTTCAATCTACGCCGCGAGGCAGGCAGGGTCAAGAAGCGATGCGACCAGCGGATGCGAGCAAAGACCGCGTCCGGGCGGAGCGTATAATGAATTTCTTCAGCCAGAAAACCGAACGAGGCCCAGGCATCATGAGTATCCAAGGCAAAAATGGAGAAGTCGCCACTGCAACCAGCGTGGCCCCGCTGCGCGCCGAGTGGATCGCCAAGCGGCGAGAGGAAGCGACGCGGCGCGGCGACTCGAACGTCACGCAGATGCGCTTCGCGCGCCGCAGCGTAATCACGGAAGAGATGGAGTACGTGGCGCGCAGGGAGAATCTGGCGCCGGAACTGGTGCGTGACGAAGTGGCTCGCGGGC
>CAYRII010000345.1:0-2781 GCA_964424245.1 uncultured Terriglobales bacterium
TCCTTTTCGTCGTACTTCTGGTCGGTAAGCTTGCCGGAGAAGTAGTCGGTGTACGCCTGCATGTCGAAATGGCCGTGGCCGCACAGATTGAAGAGAATCGTGCGCGACTTGCCCTCCCGCTTGCAGGCCAGCGCCTCGTCGATCGCGCCTTTCACGGCGTGGTTGGCTTCCGGCGCCGGCACGATGCCTTCCGCGCGGGCGAACCCGACGCCGGCCTCGAAGACCTCCTTCTGATGGTAGGCCCGGGCTTCGATCAGCCCGAGCTGCTTGATGTGGGACACCAGCGGCGCCATTCCGTGGTAGCGCAGGCCGCCGGCGTGCACCGCGGGCGGAATGAAGGTGGAGCCGAGCGTGTGCATCCTGACCAGCGGCGTGAGGTGGCCGGTGTCGCCGAAGTCGTAGGCGTACTTGCCCTTGGTAAGACTGGGGCACGCAGCCGGTTCGATCGCCACAATGCGAACCTTCCTGCCGCCACGCAGCTGCGCACCTAGGAACGGAAACACGATACCGGCGAAGTTCGAGCCCCCGCCGGTGCAGCCGATGATGACGTCCGGATAGTCGCCGGCCATCTCCATCTGTTTCATCGCCTCCTGGCCGACGACAGTCTGGTGCATGAGCACGTGGTTCAGCACGCTGCCCAGCGCGTACTTGGTATCGTCGCGCGTGGCAGCGACTTCCACCGCCTCGGAAATGGCGATGCCGAGCGATCCGGTGTTGTCGGGGGTCTTGGCGAGAATCGCGCGGCCCACGTTGGTTTCCATCGACGGGCTGGGGATGCAGCTGGCGCCGTAGGTCTCCATCAGCGCGCGGCGATACGGTTTTTGCTGGTACGAGACCTTGACCATGAACACCTGGATCTCGATCCCGAACAGCGCGCCGGCGAACGCGAGCGCCGAGCCCCACTGGCCGGCGCCGGTCTCGGTGCTGATTTTGCGGATGCCTGCCTCCCTGTTGTAGAAGGCCTGCGCGACCGCGGTATTGGGCTTGTGCGAGCCGGCGGGACTCACGCCCTCGTACTTGTAGTAGATCTTCGCCGGCGTGCCGAGGACTTTTTCCAGGCGGCGCGCGCGGTACAGCGGACTCGGGCGCCATTGCTTGTAGATCTCCCGCACCGGCTCGGGAATCGGCACCTCGCGCTCTGTCGTGACCTCCTGCTGGATCAGGGCCATCGGGAACAACGGCGCAAGATCGTCGGGACCGATGGGCTTCAATGTCCCTGGGTGCAGGGGTGGCGGCGGGGGCGAGGGCAGGTCCGCCATCAGGTTGTACCAGGACTTGGGGATCTGCTCCTCGGGCAGCAGATACTTGATGGTTTCGGTCATGTTTCCTCCCACTTGAGCTGGTTATGATAGTCGATTGAGCCTAGCAGAAACGCCCCCTGCAGCACGAGCCGGGCGCCGGCGCTGCTAGCGGTTTTCCCCTGCGTCGCCCGGGCGTGGACGGGACGCGGCGTCCTGCGGCGCGCGTTGCGCGGACCCGGTTGCCTGCGTGCCGCGCCCGCCGCCTCCCGCCAGCCACCCGGCCAGGCCGCAAAGCCGCCACAGCGCCACGAGCTGGCGATGACCCAGGTTCTCGATCAGCACGGCGGCAAGCAGCAGGGCAAGCTGCCCCGGACGCCTGTAGAGGCGGAAGGAAAGCTCTTCCAGCAGCAAGGCGCTGAGCGACACCACGATGCCAAGGCCGATCGCAACCGTGATCAGCGCGGCGAACTCGCGTCCCGAAATCAGCCCGAGCGCGAACGCGGCGGCGACCAGCAGGTAGGCGGACACTTCGATCAGCGGACCCAGCAGATCGAACAGCGCGATGAAGGGCAGCGCAATCCATCCGGGTGCGCCTCCGCGCGGATGAAACAGCAGACCCAGATTCATCCGCAGCGATTGCGCGAGAGCGCGTTGCCAGCGCGCGCGCTGGCTCCTCAAGCCACGCAGCGATTCGGGGACCCGGGTCCACACAATCGGATCGGGGACGAAGGCGATGCGGTATGGCCTTTGCACCGCGCGATTCAGGCGGTGCAGCCACAGCGCCATCTCCATGTCTTCGCCGACGGTGCCGTTGCGATAGCCGCCGGCGGCCACGACGGCCTCCTTGCGGAACACCGATAACGCTCCGGAGACGGACATCACGGCGTTCAGCGGCGTCCAGCCGAGCCGGCCGAACACGAAACTGCGCAGGTACTCCACGATCTGGAGCAGCGCCAGCAGATTCGCCGGCAGGCCCACCTTGCCGATGAAGCCGTCGGCTATCCTGCAGCCGTTGGCCACTCGCGCCGCGCTGCCTGCGGCCACGGTGTCCGGGTCCTCCAGCAACGGCTGGATGAGCCGGCGCAGGCTGTCGCGTTGCAGGATGGAGCCGGCTTCCACGGCGCAGAACAGCGGATAGCGCGTCGCGTTGACTCCCGCGTTCAACGCATCCGCCCTGCCGCCGTGCATCTTGTCGATCACCCGCAGGTTCGCAAACACAGGCGACCGGTAAATGCCGTGCACCGGCTTGACTCTCAGCCGCCGCCAGTAGGCTTCCGGGAACGGCGCCAGCCTGAACTCCCGTTCCAGCGCGGCGAAGGTGCCGTCGCGCGATCCGTCGTTCACCACGATCACCTCGTATTCGGGGTAGTCGAGGCGCAGGAGGGCGCTCACCAGTGCGACGATAGTCGCCTGGTCGTTGCAGGCCGGCACGATGACCGATACCGGCGGCTCATAACCGGAAGCGGCGCGCGGCAGCGAATCGAGCACCCGCGATTCCATGCAGCGCCGGATCGAGAAGAGAGACAGCAGCTGCAGGGCG
>CAYRII010000346.1:0-2777 GCA_964424245.1 uncultured Terriglobales bacterium
CAGGTTCGAAGCCCTGCCCTTCGAACAACGCGCGGGAGTTTTTCTCACCGCGGCAATTCTGATTTGGTTAGCTGCTTTGCTGGCGAGTTACATTCCCGCGCGACGCGCGGCGCGGGTGGACCCCATGGTGGCGCTGCGGGAGGAGTGAGATTAGACGCCTTGAAATCCGGAATCCGAAACGAGGAGAAAACTCTCTATGAAACGCTTGATCAAAGTTTTCGTTCTGTTGCTGCTGCTTGGCTTTGGCGTGCCTGCCGACGCGCCGGCCGCGCGCCCCAGTTGTGAGACTTGCCTGTCGCGCTGTGCGGCGCATGGGGGCTCGGCGAATGTCTGCGAGAGGCTCTGCATCCGCTTTTGCCAGGGGTAGCTCGGCGCTTCCCTGTCAACGGGCCTCCTCCGGGACGCGGAAAGGTCCTTCGGTCTGTTGGTGGCGCTGCGTGATGAATGAAGCGGTCAGCATTCAGCGGTCAGCAGTCAGCCAGAAAGTGGATTCCAAAAGCTGATTGCTGATAGCTGATTGCTGAAAGCTTGGAACTGAGCACCGACAACTGACGATTGAGAACTTTGAGGCGGCGGAGAAACCGATGGAAACACTCTGGCAGGACATCAAGTTTGGCGCGCGGATGCTGCTGAAGAATCCCGGCTTCACGGCCGTCGCCGTTTTGACGCTGGGCCTCGGAATCGCCGCGAATACAACCATCTTCAGTGCCGTGAACGGCTGGATGTTCCGGCCTCCGACCATCCGTGAACACCACCGTGTGATGGTGATCTTCACCACCAGCCCGGAGAAGGGACAGACGTGGAATCGGCATCGTGTTTCAATCGCTGATTTCGTTGACTGGCGGGAGCATAACCAGTCCTTCGAGGACCTTGTGGCCAGCGAATGGGCCGGATTCATCCTCACGGGAGAAGGTGAGCCGGAGCGGCTCACCGGGATGCGCGTCTCGAATGGCTACTTCCAGCTCTTGGGAGTGTCGGCGGCCCTGGGCAGGACCTTCCTTCACGGCGAAAATCAACCGGGCCACGACCGGGTCGTTCTTTTGAGCGACGGACTCTGGCGGCAGCGGTTCAGCGCGGACTCCAATGTAATCGGAAAAGTCCTGCGCCTCGATGGCGAGAGCTACACCGTGGTCGGAGTGATGCCGCGCCGCTACCGGCTGGAGCTGCACGGACCGCGCCTCTGGACACCGCTCGTCTTCCCCGCCGAGAGTCTGCTCCCGGAAGGTCGCGGGAACCGCGCGCTCAGCGTGGTGGGCCGCCTGAAGCCCGGCGTCACCGCGGAGGCGGCCGGCGCTGAAATCCAGGCCCTCGCACTACGCTCCGAACAGACTCATCCTGGCACAGGCAAAGGCTGGGGAGCCCAGGCGCTTCCCATCCAGCAACACGTCGCCGATGAGTTCCGGGTGGCCTTTAGGCCACTGATGGGAGCGGTGTTTTTCGTCCTGTTGCTGGCCTGCGCCAACATCGCCAGCTTGCAGCTGGCCCGTACATCTGAGCGCCACCGGGAGCTGGCCGTGCGCGCCGCAGTAGGCGCCAGCCGTTTCCGTCTGATCCAGCAATTACTGGTGGAAAGCCTCCTGCTCGCGCTGGCGGGCGCCGGGCTGGGCCTGCTGCTGGCTTCCTGGGGAGTGGATCTGTTCCGCGCCGGGCTCAATTGGAGCGACTACGTCCAGTCCATGGCCACGGAAATCACCATCGACGGCAACGTTGTGGCCTTCACGCTGGGCCTCGCCGCCCTCGCAGCCATCCTGTTTGGCCTGGCCCCGGCGCTCCGGAACTCTGCGCCGGACTTGCATTCGACGCTCAAAGAGGGTGGGCGCGCGGGTACGCCGGGCAGGGCCCGGAGCCGGGTCCACAGCGTGCTGGTGGCCGGCCAAATCGCTCTGGCGCTGGCGCTGCTGATCGGCACGGGACTCACTGTCCAAATCATGGTGCGGTCCTTTTATGCTCCGTCTGGATTGGACCCAGAGCAGGTCTTGACGGCGCGCCTCTCGCTTCCGAGCGCGCGCTACCGCGAGCCGCCCAGGCAGGCGGCCTTTTTCCAGGAAGTCGTCCAACGGCTCGAAACTAATCCGGGCGTCCTTTCGGCCGCTGCCACGACGGCGCTGCCACTCAATGAAAGCGACGAGCGCAGTGTCACGTTCACCATCGAAGGCCAGCCGCCGGCGTTGCGCACGGAGCGACCGCGGACTCTCTACATCGCCACCAGCCCCGAATATCTTCGCACTCTGCGCATCCCGCTGATTCACGGCCGCCCCTTCTCCGCTTTCGACCGCGCGGGCGCGCCGGCCGTCGCTGTTGTCAACCAGGCATTCGCGCAGCGCTATTTCCCCAACGAGGAGCCGGTCGGCAAGCGCATTCGGATTGACACTGAGGAATCCGACCGTGCGGAGTGGAGTGAAATCGTCGGCGTCGTGGGGAACGTAAAAAGCTGGACCGGGGAGCAGAGGGCCAGGCCGCAGGTATACGAACCTTACCTTCAGCGGCCCTCTCCGGCAATGAGCCTGATTGTGCGGACCAGTTCCGATCCCGCCGCCTTCGCGCCGATGCTGCGCCGCGCCGTCTGGGGCGTGGACAAAGACCAACCGGTCGCCCGCGTCAAGACCATGGAAGCAGTGATCGAAGATGACTTTGGCGCGGCCCGTGTGATCGCCACCATCATGGGCACTGTTGCAGGCCTAGCGCTGGCTTTGGCCGCGGTGGGCGTCTTTGGTGTGATGGCCTACACCGTGACCCGGCGAACCCATGAAATCGGAATCCGCATGGCGCTGGGCGCC
>CAYRII010000347.1:0-2761 GCA_964424245.1 uncultured Terriglobales bacterium
GCCGCGCATCATCACCTCGTGGTTGCCGCGGCGCGCGCCGTAGGAGTTGAAGTCCTTGGGCTGGACGCCTTGCGCGATCAGATATTTTCCCGCGGGGCTATCGGCGGGGATGGAGCCGGCGGGCGAAATGTGGTCCGTGGTTACGCTGTCCCCGAGCATCGCCAGCACGCACGCCCCGTGGATGTCCTCGACCGGGGGCGGGGTGAGCGGCATGTTTTCGAAAAACGGCGGGTGTTTGATATACGTGGACTTCGGGTCCCAGGCGTAGAGTTCGCCTTCCGGCACCGGCAGCGATCTCCAGCGCTCGTCGCCCGTGAAGACGTCGCCGTACTGCTTGCGGAACATCTCGGTGCTCACCGATGACCGCATGGCGTCCTCGATTTCCTGCGGCGTAGGCCAGATGTCACGCAGGTAGACGGGATTCCCGTTGCGGTCCTTCCCGAGCGGTTCGTTCACCAGGTCGGTGTCCATGCGTCCTGCCAGCGCGTAGGCCACTACGAGCGGCGGCGAGGCCAGGTAGTTGGCGCGCACGAGCGGATTGATGCGGCCTTCGAAGTTGCGGTTGCCGCTCAGCACCGCCACCGCCACCAGGTTGTTTTCCTTGATGGCCTTGCCGATGGGCTCGGGCAGCGGGCCGCTGTTGCCGATGCACGTGGTGCAGCCGTAGCCCACCAGATGAAAACGCAGCGCTTCCAAGTACGGCATCAGGCCCGAGGCCACCAGATAGTCCGTCACGACCTTCGACCCGGGAGCGAGGCTGGTCTTTACCCAGGGCTTGGACATCAGGCCGCTTTCCACCGCCTTTTTTGCCAGCAGGCCCGCGCCGATCATCAGCGCCGGGTTCGACGTGTTCGTGCAACTGGTGATGGCGGCGATGACCACAGCACCGTGGCCGAGCTCAAACGCGTCGCCATTGCTCTCAACACGCACGCGCTTTTCCGGCGTAGCAGCGATGACTTGCAGGAAAGAGGACTTCGCCTCGCGCAGCGGCACGCGGTCCTGCGGCCGCTTCGGCCCGGCGACGGTGGCCTCAACGTCGCCCAGGTTGAGTTCAAGCCGGTCGGAGAAGAGCGGCTCGGGTGTCTCGTCGGTGCGGAACAGGCCCTGCGCCTTCGTGTAGGCTTCGACCAACTGGATCAGTTGAGGGTCGCGCCCGGTGAAGCGCAGGTAGTCCAATGTCTCCGCATCCACCGGAAAGAAGCCGATCGTGGCCCCGTATTCAGGCGCCATGTTAGCGACCGTGGCGCGGTCGGCCAGGCTGAGGCTGCTGAGCCCGGGGCCGTAAAACTCGACGAATTTTCCCACCACGCCTTTCTTGCGCAGTATTTCGGTGACGGTGAGCACCAGATCCGTGGCTGTGGCGCCTTCGCGCAGCCGGCCGTGAAGCTTGAAGCCGACCACTTCCGGGATCAGCATCGAAAACGGCTGGCCGAGCATGGCAGCTTCGGCTTCGATGCCGCCCACGCCCCAGCCCACCACGCCGAGCCCGTTGATCATCGTGGTGTGCGAGTCGGTGCCGACCAGCGTGTCGGGAAAGGCAAACGTCGCGCCGTCCTTTTCTGCCGTAGCCACGACCCGGGCTAGGTATTCCAGGTTGATTTGGTGGACGATCCCGGTGTCGGGCGGCACGACTTTGAAATTCTGGAAGGCCTTCTGGCCCCAGCGCAGGAACGCGTAGCGTTCGATGTTGCGCTGGAACTCGAGTTCGGCGTTGAAAGCGAAGGCCTGCGGGGAACCGAAGCGGTCCACCTGGACCGAGTGGTCAATGACGAGCTCGGCCGGGAACAATGGGTTGATTTTCTTCGGGTCGCCACCCATGCGGCGCATCGCCTCGCGCATCGCGGCCAAGTCCACCACCGCTGGCACCCCGGTGAAGTCCTGCAGCAGCACGCGCGAGGGCATGAAGGCGATTTCCTTCCGCTCTGCTCCTTGGCCCATCGTAAATGGCGCCGGCGGAGCATCTTCACCGGCTTCAAACTGCCGCACCATCTCGTTACCCACAATCGCGAGCTTTTTTGCTTCCCTGAGAACCTTATCCAGGATCTGCGGGTCCGGATTCCCACCTTGCCGGGCCAGGGCCTTTATTTCCTCAGGCGTCTTCCCATGAGCGTGCGGGTTCCAACGTGCCAGCGCTTCAATGTCGTCGGCGCGTACGAAGCGGCCGTCTTCGTTGCGCAGCAGGTTTTCAAGCAGGACTTTCAAGGAAAAGGGTAGCCGCGGGATGCTGCCCACGCCGGCCTTTTCCAGCACATCGAGGCGAAAGATCTGGAAACTCGGCCCGCCGGCGTTCAGCGTCGCGCGGCTGCCAAACGAGTTCTTTGCCGTGGGATTCATCATGGGGGCCACCTGGGCGGTCCGTCTTAAGCAAACATGATAACTCAATTCCCGCTGCTTCGGGTGAGCAAGCGGGAGAGACATTCCTGCCTTTGGAGTGCCGCGGCTTCCCACCACCTTCTTGTAACGCCGCCGTCCCGGCGGCATCCTTGCAGCCGCTGTAAGTGTGGGCTTTAGCTCGCCCGCTCAGCTTTGGTGCCAATGCCCCGACGTGTCATAATTCATGGTTGGCGACGACGTTATGCACGTTGTTCTCATTTCGACCTATGAACTCGGCCGGCAGCCCTTTGGACTGGCTTCCCCGGCGGCATGGCTTCGCCAGGCCGGAGCCACGGTCACCTGCCTTGACCTGTCGCGTGAGCCCTTCCGGGAGGAACCCGTCCGCAGCGCTGACCTTGTGGCTTTCTACGTTCCAATGCACACCGCG
>CAYRII010000348.1:0-2755 GCA_964424245.1 uncultured Terriglobales bacterium
TTCTACAAGGAGCTCGGCAACCAGGGCCTGAAGGCGACCGACGTGCCGGTGGTGGCGTTCTCCGTGGGCGAAGAGGAGCTGCGCGGCGTCGACACCAAGCCGCTCGTCGGGCACCTCGCGGCGTGGAACTACTTCATGTCGATCAAGGCCCCGGCCAACGACGGTTTCAAGAAGCAGTGGGCGGGCTACGCCAAGGCGAAGAAGCTGGCGGGCGCCGGCAAGCCGCTGACCAACGACCCGATGGAAGCCACCTATATCGGCATCCACATGTGGAAGCAGGCAGTGGAGAAGGCGAAGAGCTTCGAGACCGACAAGGTGATCGCGGCGATGGCCGGCCAGACCTTCAAGGCACCCTCGGGCATCACCTCGAAGATGGACGAGAAAAACCACCATCTGCACAAGGCGGTGTTCATCGGCGAAGTGCAGGCCAACGGCCAGTTCAGCGTGGTGTGGAAGACCAAAGGGCCGGTCAAGGCCGTTCCCTGGAGTCCGTTCATCGCGGGCAACGACAAGAAAAAGGACGAGCCCGACGGCAAGACGATCATCACGAAGTAGGGTTTTTGGGGAGAATCGAGGAGGGGCCGCTCGCGCGGCCCCTTTTCACATGCGGACACTACTGAGAATCGTCCTGGCAGTCGGCCTCTTCTGTGGATTCAATTCCATTGAAAAGGCCGATGCGCAGGACGCCAAGACCGTCGAAAAGCTGGCATTCGGCGATAGCGACGAGAAGGTAGAGGCGATCGCCGCGCTGGTCGCCGCCGGGGACGAGAAGTCTGCGGCGATTCTCCAGGCGCTCGCGAACGGCGAGCTCTACACCGCCGGCAACCGCGTACTCATCGTCAGGAGCGACTCCGCCAGCGACGCCGTGACGGGCCAGGAGCTCGCCAAGGTCCCGGACGACAAGGAAGACATCACCGTCAACAACCGCCTGCGGCGCGAGCTGGGGTCGGCGCTCGCCGCATTGAAGCTGGTTTCTCTCGAAAGGGAAGCTCGCTTTTCGGCGGCGAGAGAGCTGCTGGGAGGCGCGGAGCCGGCGATGCTGCCGCTGGTGAAGAAGGCGCTCGAGAAGGAATCCGATCCCGACATCAAGCGGATGCTCGAGCAGATCGCCGCGACCCTGGAGCTTCGCTCCGAAGACCGGGCACTGCGCCTCGCCGCGGTGAAGAAGCTGGCCGCGTCCAATAACCCGAACACGAAGCCGCTGCTGCTCACTTTTCTGAACGAGGAAAAAGACGAGGACCTGAAGCTCGAAGCGCAGAAGAGCCTGCGCGCGATCGAAGGCTACCTCGCCTGGGGCGACCGGGTCGGCGTCATATTCACGAGCGTAAGCCTGGGCTCGATCCTGCTCCTCGCCGCGCTCGGGCTGGCGATCACCTATGGCCTGATGGGCGTCATCAACATGGCGCACGGCGAGCTCATCATGATCGGCGCGTATGCGACGTACGTGATTCAAGGTGTTTTTCGAAATACAGGTTTCTTTGACTGGTACCCGATTGCCGCCGTGCCGGCCGCGTTCATGGGTTCGGCCGCCGTGGGCATGATTCTCGAGAGGACCGTGATCCGCTGGCTCTATGGCCGGCCCCTGGAGACGCTGCTGTCCACCTGGGGGATCAGCCTGATCCTCATCCAGGCGGTGCGCACTGTCTTCGGCGCGCAGAATGTGCAGGTAGAGAACCCGGCGTTCATGTCGGGCGGCGTCGAGGTGCTTGCCGGGGTGGTGCTGCCCTGGAGCCGCATCGTGATCATCGGGTTCGCGCTTTTCGTTCTTCTGCTGGTTTACCTTTTGCTGAACAAGACCCGGCTCGGCCTGTTTGTCCGCGGCGTCACGCAGAACCGCGAGATGGCGGCTTGCGTGGGAGTATCGACGGCGCGGGTCGATACCTGGGCGTTCGGCCTGGGCTCCGGCATTGCGGGCCTGGCGGGCTGCGCGCTCTCCCAGATCGGCAATGTCGGCCCGGATCTCGGCCAGGCCTACATCGTCGATTCGTTCATGGTGGTGGTGCTGGGCGGGGTCGGGCAGCTGGCGGGCACCGTCTATGCGGCGCTCGGCCTGGGATTCGCCAACAAGCTGCTCGAAGCCTGGCAGGGCGCGGTGCTCGCCAAGATCGCGGTGCTGATCTTCATCATCTTCTTCATCCAGAAGCGGCCGCAAGGCATGTTCGCCCTGAAGGGCAGGGCGGTCGAGTCGTGAACCGCCTCTACGGGCCGAGGGGCTGGGCGATATTGGCTGCGTTCAGCGTTTTTGTCTTTGCTCTCATGCCGTTTTTCAATCTGCACGTTTCTCCGGAAAGTCCGATGCACGTGTCCGCCTACTGGGTGACGCTGCTCGGCAAGATCATGTGCTACGCCATCGTTGCCGTGGCGATGGATCTGATCTGGGGCTACGCGGGAATACTGTCGCTCGGCCACGGCCTGTTCTTCGCGCTCGGCGGTTACGCCTTCGGCATGTACCTGATGCGCCAGATCGGCTCCGACGGGCAATACCGGCAGCCGATGCCGGACTTCATGGTGTTTCTGGACTGGAAGGAATTTCCCTGGCAGTGGTGGAGCTCGGATTCGTTCTGGTGGTGCGCATTCCTGGTGGTGATCGTTCCCGGGCTGCTCGCCTGCGTGTTCGGCTATTTCGCATTCCGCTCGCGCGTGAAGGGCGTGTATTTCTCGATCATCACCCAGGCGCTCACCTTCGCGGCGATGCTGCTGTTTTTCCGCAACGCCACCGGCTTCGGCGGCAACAACGGCTTCACCGACTTCAAGC
>CAYRII010000349.1:0-2754 GCA_964424245.1 uncultured Terriglobales bacterium
AGCATCCAAAGTTTTCCGTGGCCGGCGCAGCCGAGTTTTCGGCGCGCGGCGACCTCTCCCCGGCGCGCAAGGACTTCCAGGCTTCCCTGCGCTTGCGCAGCCTCGTTCTCAACGGCGAAGAGTCCGGCGACTTCCAAGTCGACGCCCGCACGCAGGATGGCGTGGTGCATCTGGCAGGACGGTCTCAGTTTCCCAGGGCGGAGCTCGCTCTGGATGGCACCATCCAACTGGTTGCGGGCTACCCTGCGCGTTTGGCCGCGCGCTTCGCTCATTGGAACGTGGATCCCATCCTGCGCACTTTCTTCCGCGGTCGCATCACGGGTCACTCGTCCGCCAACGGGGTCGTGGAAATGCAGGGACCGGTTCATCAGCCCCGCCAATGGACCGTGGCGGGCCGCATCGAGCAATTGGGCGTGGAAATCGAAGGAGTTCGTCTGGAGAACGACGGCCCCATCGAGGCCGCGCTGGCCGAGGAAAAGCTCCACGTGCGCCAGTTCCATATCGTGGGGGAAAGCACCGACCTCACCGGCCGGGGCACGGTGGGACTTGCGGGCAAGCGGGATCTGGATTGGACCGCGAACGGCCGCGTGGATCTTCGCCTGCTGCAGACCGTCGACCCGGATATTCAGGCCTATGGCGACATGGCCCTCTCCGTGGCCGTGGGTGGAAGCGTGGCAGCGCCGGCATTGCGCGGCGAGGTGCGCATCACCGGCGCCGGCGTCTCCTTTATCGATGCCCCGGCGGCGCTCAGCGACATCAACGGCGTGCTGGCCTTCAACGAAAACCGGCTGCAAGTGCAGTCGCTCAGCGCCCGCACGGGCGGCGGAAGACTCGATTTGGGAGGCTACATCGCCTACTCGCGCGGCCTCTATTTCAATCTCAGCGCCACGGGCAGGGACATCCGTCTGCGCTATCCGCCGGGTATCAGCTCCGTGGCGGATGCCGACTTGCGCTTCGTGGGGTCGGCCGCGGGTTCCATGCTCTCCGGCGAAGTCACGGTAACGCGCTTTGCCGTGGGCGCCGGCTTCGACCTGGCCACCTACCTCGTCCGCAGCAAGCAGCCCTCCGGCATGTCCGCCACCGGTACGGTACTGGAAAATATGCGGCTCAACGTGCACCTCTCCTCGACTCCCGAGTTACACGTCAAAACCACGCTGGCCCGGCTCACCGGCGACCTGGATTTGCGGCTTCGCGGCACCGCCGCCCGGCCGGCGCTGCTGGGACGCGTGAACATCGCCGAGGGAAAGATCCTGTTCAACGCTACCGAGTACCAGCTCAACCAGGGTGACATCACGTTCTCCAACCCGGTGCGCATCGAGCCCGTGCTCAATCTGGATGTCGCGGCGCGCGTGCTCCAGTACGATATCTCCATCGGATTCCACGGCACGGCCGACCGCATGAGCACCACCTATCGCTCGGACCCGCCTCTGCCAGCCGGCGACATCATCGCCCTGCTCGCTATGGGCCGTACCCGCGAGGAAGCCGTGCTCACCCGGCAGCCCACGGAAACGTTCACTGAAACCGCCTCCAACGCCATTCTCAACCAGGCTTTGAACGCCACCGTCAGCAGCAGAGTACAGAAATTGTTCGGTGTCAGCCGCATCAAGATTGACCCTCAGGTGGGCGGGCCGGAGAACAATCCCAACGCCCGCCTCACCATCGAGCAGCAGGTCTCCGATCACGTGACCCTCACTTACATCACCAACCTCTCGGAGTCGACGCAGCAGGTCATCCAGGCGGAGTTCAATCTCAGCCGCAGCGTCAGTTTGGTGGCCGTGCGTGACGAAAACGGCGTGGTCGGCTTCGAGGTAAAAATTCGCCATCGGAGGCGGTAGTCTTCCCGCGCGCACATGCTGAATTTCCTCCAGCCCGATCCCTTCCACGGCTTGCGGTCCGCCATGGTGGAGCAGCAGCTGCGCGCCCGCGGTATTCGCGACGAGCGCGTTCTGGCCGCGATGAAAAAAGTGCCGCGCCATCGCTTTGTTCCCGATTCGCACCTCTCCTCGGCTTATGGCGACCATCCCATTCCCATCGCGGAGGGGCAGACCATCTCCCAGCCCTATATCGTCGCCGCCATGCTGGAGGCGCTCGAGCTAGGCCCGGCGGACTCGGCGCTCGAGGTCGGGACCGGTTCCGGGTACCAGGCCGCCCTGCTCGCCGAGTTGGTGAAAGAGGTGTACAGCATTGAGCGTCATGAACGCCTGGCTGGCCAGGCGCGCGAAATCCTGCAGCAGTTCGGCTACGGCAATATCCACATCCGCGTGGGCGACGGCGCCGAGGGCTGGCCCGAGGCGGCTCCCTTCGACGCCATCGTTGTTGCCGCGGCGGTGCCCCAGGTTCCGGCCGCGCTCATCGAGCAGATGTCGGAGGGCGGAGCCATGATTCTCCCTGTGGGCACCCCGGTAACGCAGGATCTGCAGCTGGTGCGCAAGCTCCAGGGGCGGGCCACACTCACCCGCCTGGACGCCTGCCGCTTTGTGCCGCTGATTGGTCGCGGCGGCTTCTCCCCGGGCAGCTAACCTCGGTCAACCGCCGGCTACACTTCATCATCTAAATACAGTGAACAGCACGAATTCAGATGGAAAGGAGGCGATCCATGACCAGTCGTCGAGTCGTGCGTTTTCTCGTTGTACCGGCAATACTGCTCACCTCACTATTGTTGATGGCGGAGCCGCAGCCGAGGCGCGGTGGTCGCTGGGACACGCAGATTGAGCAGGCCGTAAACGAGGAGTTGTCCAGGAAAGACAAGTTCCG
>CAYRII010000350.1:0-2734 GCA_964424245.1 uncultured Terriglobales bacterium
CGGCGAAGAGGAAAGCCTCGTCCACGCGGTCGAGTTTCAGCAGCAGGCGCACCAGCGCCACGTAGACTTCGAACTTGTCTTCGATGTAGCCGGCGCGGAAGCGCTCCTCGCGGAGCTGGCTGCGCACTTCCTCGATCACTTCCACGGCGCGGCGGTAGGCGGCGATGGCGGCTTCGAAATCACGCAGCTTCTCAAACGTCTGCCCGCGGCCGTAGGCGCTGCGCCACACCAGCTCGGGAGTGTCCGCGCGCGCGGCAATTTCCTCTGCGGCGGCGAAATGAGCTAGCGCCCCGGGCGGCTCGGGGCCGATGCGGCGCGCTTCGCCGAGCGCATAGAGCGCCTCGGCTTCCTGGAGCAGAGCGCCGGACTTCTGCGCGCTCGCCCGCGCCTCTTCGGCCGAAGCGGCGGCTTCCTCGACGCGGCCGGCGCGGCGATGTAGCGCAGAAAGTTGGAGCAGCGCGGCGGCAGCGTGGCCGGTGTCGCCGGCGTCGCGCGCGCGGGCCAGCGCCTGGCGGTAGAGGGCTTCGGCTTCGGTGCGGCGCTCGCGGCGCCACTCCAGGTCGCCCAGCGCGAGCAGGTTCATCGTGACGCCGCGGGCGTGGCCGATGCTTTCGGCCAGTTCGATGGCCGCGCGGAAATCTTTCTCCGCCGAAGCCGCGTCGCCGAGCAGGGCGTGCAGCGTGCCGCGGTCATAGAGGCCCTCGACGCGCTCGCGCTTCAACCCCAGCGCGTCGTAGCTTTCGAGCGCGATGCGGTACTCTTCGAGCGCGGCGCTGTAGCGGCCCATCCGCACGAGCGCTGTGCCCTTCCCTTTCCGCCAGTCGGCTTCTTCTTTGCGCAGACCTGCTTCGCGCGCCAGCGCCAGCGCGCGGTCGAAATGTTCTAGCGCTTCGGGCAGCCGGCCGAGTCCTGCGAGGCACAGAGCGATATTACCGAGGTCCTGCGTGGCAGAGGGCTTCAGCTGATTCTTCTCGCTGAGCGCGAGCGCCTGCTGGTAGTAGGGCAGCGCTTCGCGGTAGCGGCCGAGCAGCAGATGCACGCCGCCGAGGTTGCCCAGCGCGGCGCTTTCACCGCGCGCGAAGCCCACTGCGCGGAAGAGCTCGAGCGCGCGCTGATGGTGCTCGAGCGAACGGCGGAAGTCGCCCTGCTCGTCGTACACCAACCCGAGATTGGTCAGCGCCGCGGCCTCCACCTGCTTCTCGCCGAGGCTGCGCGCGATGGTCATACTTTCGCTGAGAGCTTCGATGGCTTTGGGATACTCGCCCAGGTTCCAGTGGGTAAGACCGAGGTTGCTGAGCGTCTTGCTCACTTCGAGCTGGTCGCCCAGCTCGCGTTTCATCAACAGGGATTTCCCCAGGAATTCGAGCGCGAGCGGATAATCGCCGGAGTCGTTGTGGCACAGGCCGATGTAACCGAGCGCGAGGGCTTCGCCGCGGCGGTCTTTGGCTTCCTGATAGAGCCGGAGGGCTTTTTCGAACTCGGCGAGAGCGGCTTTCGGTCCCTGTTCACCGTAAAGCTGGCGGCCGCGCGCGACGAGAGCCTCCGCGGATTCCGCCTGCTGCGCACACGCGGGCGACGGGTGCACGGAAACGAGCAGCAGAATGGCGAAAATGATGAGGCCCTTCGGCACGAACGCTCACCCCGGATTCGTGCAGGTTCCGAAAGGGCGCACACACAGGTGGGCCCCTACGGTGCAATTCGGCGCGCCCCTACGGCGCGACGCGGAACGAGATGGCGCGAGAGCGCACCGGCGCTCCATCGGCCAGTTGGACGCGCACCCACACGTAGTACCGCTCGCCGGGGGCGAGTTGAGCATCCGCCGGCAGCCGCAGGTGGTTTTCCGTGGCGCGGCCTTCCCACACCAGGTCGCCTTCCTCGGTCAGAATCTGCACTTCGTAGAACAAAGCCGCTTCCAAAGCTTTCCAGCGGAATTGCAGCTCGCTGCGAGTCAGCGTGGCGCCGTCGGCGGGAAACTCGACGGCGAATTCGCCGCGCGGCGCGGGCGTACGGCGCTCGACCGCAGGTGATTTGGCAGCAGGAGCGCTGCCCTGCGGAGTCACCGGCGGCGGAATTTGTGAAGACGGCGCTTGAACGGCGGGCGCCGGCAGCGGTTGCAAAACAGGAGCCGTCGTTTCCGGCTGCTGGATGCGCAGCGTGACGGCCACGGTGAGCGCAGCAACGGCTGCGGTCGCCGCCACCCAGCGCCACGCCGGGCTCCAGCCGGGCGAGAACCGCTCGGGCGCCAGCTCCCGGGCGCGCGCGAGCAAGCTGGCCGGCACGCTTTCCAGAAGTGGCGCATCCGCCGCGCGGAGCAGAAATGCCACCTGGTCGTAACAGAACGCGCAGCGGTCAAGATGAGCTTCCAGGCGCTCGCGCCGGGCGGTGTCCAGGCTGCCCTCGCTGTACGCGGCCAGAGACAACTCATCCGGGCAGCGCCAACTGCTTGTTCGGGGCCGGCCCTGCGGTCGCCGCAGAACCCCGCGAATTTCTTCGTCCTTCATCGCTTTCACCTTGCCCCGGCGTTGCGGGGCCCTCAGATTTTCCCTGCCACTTACTTACACGGACGGGAATCCGGTTTTTGCGCGAAGCTGGACTCCTCAGTCCATCCCCTTGCGCAGCCGCTCCAGAATTTCGACGAGGCGCCGATTGACCGCAAACGCATCGCCCAGACGCATCGCCCGGGCGATCTGCTCGAGGGTCAAGTCTTCCTCGAAGCGCAGGCGCAGCAGCAGCC
>CAYRII010000351.1:0-2719 GCA_964424245.1 uncultured Terriglobales bacterium
TCCTGGTCCACTCCATGACCGAGCGGATGACACGGTCCCGGGGGGACGAGGCGACGCGCGGGGTGGCGCTGAAGTCCCTGGGCCGCTACTTTTTGATGGGTCTCGGAGTGTATGTTATATTGAAAAGTTCCGCGCTCAATGTATACGGCCTGCTAGTGGGACTGATGCTGCCGGTGGCGGCGATGGCCTGCGAAGCGGCATACGAAACGTACGTATCCTTGCGACGCGGATTTTGAACGTCTTCCTGACAACAGAATGTCCCTGATCGCATTCTCTGCGGAACTGCCGTTTACAGCCCTGATGAACCGACTGTTTGGCGGCGCGGCCGCTACGGCGATGGAGTCGGTGGGCCTGCATCCCGGCAACCCGCAACACCCCATTCCCAATAGCGTGGCCATGCAGGTGCTGCTGGTGCTGGGGCTGATGACGTTTTTCCTGGTGGTGCGCGTGCGCCTGTCGGTGGCGTCGCCGGGCATCGCCCAGCACATTGCGGAATGGCTGCACGGATTTATCGTGGGGCAAACGGGCGGCCTGATCGGTCATGGAGCGGAAAAGTATTATCCCTTTCTCACCGTACTGTTTCTTTACGTCCTTGGCGCGAACCTGATGGGCGTGATTCCGTCGCTGGAATCGCCGACGGCGCATGCCTCGGTTCCGCTCGGATGTGCGATGGCGTCGTTCGTCTACTACAACTTCCACGGGATAAGGGCCCACGGGCCAAGCTACGTCAAGCAGTTCCTGGGGCCGGTGTTGTTTCTATCGCCGCTGGTGCTGCTGATCGAGATCATCAGCCACCTGGCGCGCCTGCTTTCGCTCACCGTGCGTCTGTGGGCCAATATTTTTGCCGGCGACATGGTGACGCTAGCCTTCTTTTCGCTGGTGCCGATCGGATTGCCGGTGTTGTTCTGGGCGCTGCACATTGGAGTGTCGCTGATCCAGGCATTCATTTTCATGATACTGGGCGCGGTGTACATCGCCAGCGCGGTGTCAGAGGAGCACTAGGAAGAGCACTAGAAGAGTTCACCGCCAGTGTGAGGGCGTCTGCATGAGGATGACGTCAACCACCTCCTGGCGGCAAATTTCATACGAGGAGAAACAACATGCGTAAACTTAGTCCCGTTCTGGTGGTAATGGCGTTCGTCGTTTTCGCTGTGCCGGCCTACGCGCAGGCGGCGCCGGCATCGGGCAACTGGAGCTTTGCTGCGATCGGCCTGGGGATCGCCGTTGCTGCGGCCGCCTACGGCCAGTCCCGCGTAGCCGGGGCAGTTGCTGAGGGCCTGGCGCGGAATCCCGCCGCTCGTCCCGGCATCCAGCTGGCGCTGTTCCTGGGATTGGCGTTTATTGAGTCCCTGGTGCTGTTCATCTGGGTGATGATCTTCCTGCGGGCCACGTAGTCGATCCACAAGCTTCGCAAGCCTCCGGTGCGCCGCGCCGGAGGCTTGTTGTTTTGCATTGCACGGCACCCAGTCTCCAGTCCCAGAGCGGCCGCAGCAGGCGATGAGCGAAGACTGCTCAGACCTTCAGCTCGGGCGCGCATAGAATAGCCGTGCTGTGGCTGGCGTGCTCGAATTCGAATCGGTCGCCAAGGAATACCGCGACCTGCTGGGGCGGCGCGTGGTGCGCGCGCTGGACGAGTTTTCCCTGACGGTGGAGCGGGGGGAAATCTTCGGTTTTCTGGGGCCGAATGGCGCGGGAAAGACAACGGCCATGCACCTGGCCATGGGATTCATGCGTACCACGGAAGGTGCGGGGCGGATGCTGGGAGAGCCTTTCGGCGATGTGGCCGCGCGGCGGCGGGTGGGATTCTTGGCGGAGCATGTGGCGCTCTATCACCGGCGGGCGGAAAAGCTGGTGCGCTTTTACGGCGCGCTGAACGGGATGCGAGATCCGGTCCTGGGGCGCAGAGTGCGCGAGGTGCTGGAACTGGTGGAGCTTTCCGAACACGCCGGGCGCAACGTAGGGAAGTTTTCGCGCGGCATGCTGCAGCGGGTTGGCCTGGCGCAAGCGCTGGTGAATGATCCTGAACTGCTGCTGCTGGACGAGCCGGCGTCGGCGCTTGATCCGCATGCGCGCGTGGCGGTGCGCGAACTGTTGCTGCGCTTTCGCGATGCCGGCAAGACGGTCTTCCTCAGCTCGCACCTTTTGTCTGAAGTGGAACTGATCTCGGATCGCGTGGCCATCCTCAACCGCGGGCAGTTGGTGCGCACGGGCAGGACGCGCGAGTTGCTGGAATCGGGCGAGGAGTCGGAAGTGGTGGCGCGCGGCGTGGAGGGACCAGCGTTTGCGGGGGCGGTGACGCGCGACGGGCTGGTGACGTTTCGCGTGCCGCGGCCGCAGCAGAGAGCGGCCGTGGAGCGCGTGTGGAGCGCAGGCGGCGAGGTGGTGAGCGTGAATCCGGTGCGCAAGACGCTGGAAGAGATATTTGTGGAGCTGACGAGAAACGAGAACTGAGAACTGTGATCCCTATCTTGCTCATTGCCGGCAACGTGGTGCGCGAGCAGCGCTGGCCCGTGATCTTTCTGGTGGTGTGGGCGGGAGTGAGCGCGGCGGTGTTCGGCTTTGGGGAAAACCTGGACCTGGTGGCCAGCGATTTTCTTTTTTTGCTGGGGCAGCAGGCGGTATACGCGGTGGGCTTCAGCGCTTTTGTGGCGGCGTTCGCCGTGCACAACGAGCGCAAATCGCGGCGCATTCTGGCGGTGCTCTCCAAGTCCATGAGCCG
>CAYRII010000352.1:0-2708 GCA_964424245.1 uncultured Terriglobales bacterium
GCGCGGCCAGCAGCGTCTCGCTTCCCGGCCCGCGCGGCGGCAATGCGCAGACGCACTGGGTGGAACTGAAGAGGCGGGCGGTAGAAAGCCCTTGACAAATAAGCATTCGCTTATATAATGCCCGACCGTGTCTCCCGCGACTGCCGCCTACGATGTCTTCCGGGCTGTGGCCGACCCCACCCGCCGCGCCCTGCTCGAAAAGTTGCGACTCGGCGAGCTGTCCGTGAGCGAACTGCAGCAGCCGTTCCGGATGTCCCAGCCCGCTATCTCGCAGCACATTCGCATTCTGCGCCGGGCCGGGCTGGTGCGCGCGCGCCGCGACGGCCGGCGGCAGATCTATCGCCTGGAGACGGCGCCGTTCGAACAGCTCTATCGCTGGGCGGGACAGTTCCGCGTGGTGGCGGATCGGGGCGGGCATTTGTGGGTGCTTCGCGAGCCGGGCGGACCGAAGCCGGCAGCGCGCGGCCGCGGGCGGCGCTGAAACGCGCGGCGATTTCATAGCAGGAAGGGAGCGAGCGATGGCCATTCAAGGAGCCCATGGGCGCAAAGGAATCCTGACTCCGCATCTGGTGGTGGGCGATGCCTCAGTGGCGGCTGATTTTTACAAGCGGGCATTCGGCGCCGAGGAACTCTACCGCTCGGCGCTGCCCGGCGGGATGGGATTGCACGTGCATCTGCGCATCGGCGAGACGCTGGTGATGGTGACATCGGAGATGCCGCCGCACTCGGGCGACGAAATCTCCAACCAGGTGGTGCTGCGTTCGCCGCAGTCGCTGGGCGGCACGACGATGCTCGTCGAGCTTATTGTGGATGATGCGGACGCCGCCTACCGCCGCGCCGTAGAAGCGGGCGCCGCTCCGGTGCTGCCGCTCTCGGACTGCTTCTGGGGCGACCGCTACGGCTGGGTGGCCGATCCCTTCGGCCACCTGTGGGCGCTGGCCGCGTTTCAGGAATATCTCACGCCCGAGCACGTGGAAGAACGAATGCGCGCGCTAATGGCCGGTCACAGCGGCCCGGCGCGGGAATGAAGCGCGGGCGCGAAGGAGGATCCGATGCGAAGTGTGAAGGGGATTCTGCTGATGAGTGTGGTGGCCGCGCTGGCTATCGGCATCGCCGCGCGCGATTCCGGCACCGTCTCCGCGCAGGAAGACCGCCGCGGCATCGAGCGCGTGGCGCGCGTCTCGCTGCTGGTGAAAGACCAGAAGGAGGCGCTGGCCTGGTACACCGAGGTTCTCGGTTTCGAAAAGCGCGGGGACGACCGCAGCCGCCCGGGATTCTGGTGGCTCACCGTGGGCCCGAAGAAGCAGCCGGATTTCGAGATTGTGCTGCTGCAAGCGAGCGAAGAGCAGATGCCGCTGGTGGGCAAGCAGCCCACCGCGGTGGTCTTCACCCGCGACTGCCGCGGCACGCACGAGATGCTCGCCGCGCGCGGCGTCAAGTTTCCCGCGCCGCCGCGGGAGACTTCCTGGGGCGTCTCCGCCGTGTTTCTCGATCTCTACGGCAACGACTACAATCTGCTCGAGCCGCGCGCGCGTTAGCGCGCAATCTGCGGAGGTCCAAACTGAATGAAAACGCAACTGTGGCCGATGGTGCTTCTTGCAGTGATTTGCGCCGGATTCGCACCGCCTCAGGCGCGCGCTCAGGAAGCGCCGCCGCAGTCTCTCAGCGCCCCGGGCGAGGAACACCGGCGGCTGGATGTCCTCGCCGGGGATTGGGACGTTGTGGTTCGATTTCCCGCCGGTCCGGGCAAGGAGATGGAGGGCAAGTCTTCCTGCGTGGCGAAGTGGGTGATGGACGGCCGCTTCATGCGGCAGGAATACACCAGCATGTTCATGGGCAAGCCGCTCAGCGTGGTGCGCTATCTCGGTTTTGACCGCCACCGCGGGAAATTCGTCACCGTGCAATTCGAAAGCACACACACCGACGTGATGAATTGCGAAGGCAGCGTCTCGCCCGACGGCAAGACATTTTCCTGCACCGGACGACATATCGATGCTGCCACCGGAAAAGACGTCGAGGTTCGCGCGGTGACCACAGTCCTGAGCCCTGATGCGTTCACGCACGAGATGCGCTATATCGATGGCGAGCAATCCAAAGTCGTCACCCTGACGCATGCGCGGCGAGCCGCACCGTAATCTCCGGCAAGCCCGCTGCGAGCAGCAGGAGGAGGCGGCCATAGCGCAGTCGAAAGCGAAAACGCTCTACAGCGTGCATCCGGGCGTGAAGATGATGCAGGACTGGGTGGCCACGCTGAAGGAAAAGACCGGCCGGTCGCTCGACGAGTGGATTGCGCTGGTGAAAAAAGAAGGCCCTGCCGAGGAAGCGAAGCGGCGTGATTGGCTGAAATCGAAGCACAAGCTGGGTACCAATTCTGCGTGGTGGATGGCCGAGCGCGCCGCGGGCCGCGGCGGGGAGGACTCCGACCCGGAGGCTTATCTCCGCGCGGCGGCGAATTGGGTGGAGGAACAGTACGCCGGCAAGAAGCAGGCGCTGCGGCCGCTCTACGACCGGCTGCTGAAGATGGCGCTCGAACTCGGCAGCGACGTGCGCGCCTGCCCCTGCAAGACGATTGTGCCGCTCTATCGCACGCACGTCTTCGCGGAAATCAAGCCCACCACCAACACCCGCCTGGACTTCAGCCTCGCGCTCGGGAAGTTCAAAGGGAAAATCCCCAAGCGGCTCGTGGATACCGGCGGCGCGAAGAAGGG
>CAYRII010000353.1:0-2706 GCA_964424245.1 uncultured Terriglobales bacterium
AATGTTCTGCAGTCTTTTTCGACAGTCAGAAAAAATGCCTGCGCATGGTACGGTGTGCGTCGTCATTTGTAAAGTATCGCAAACGACAACAGAAATCTTCTCTCGTTTCCCCCGCGTACCTGGAAAGACTCGAGCCCGCGCCCGCTGGAAAAGGTCGAGCGCGAGCGCCGATCAGAGCGTGACTTCGCCGCGCAGGACTTCGACCGTGTGTCCGCCCACGCGAACGTTAACTATTCGGTTATTCTCCCTGTCGGCGCGCACGTAGATGCGGCTGGGGCGGTTCATCTCCAGGCCCTGCTCGATCAGCACCTGCTCGCCGGGCTGGGCCACGCCATGCGCCACCATCCACGCCGCTCCGCAGCCCGCGGCGGAGCCCGTGGCCGGGTCCTCGCCGTTGTAGAAAATCATGCGCACCTCAAGCCGGGCTTCCGGACGCCGAGTGTCACGGGTGACGAAATACAGGAACTTGCTGTCGCTGGTGTCGAGATACTCAGCGGCACGTTGCCAGTCCAGGTGCAGGCGCTGCAAGGCGGCGCGCGTTTGCAGAGGCACCACCGTAAATGCCACACCGGTGGAGACCGTCTGGATGGGAAGGGAATCGTCAAAATCATCCGGCGGAAGCCCGGCGGCGCGGGCTACGGCTTCGCGGCTGTGCGCGGCGCCGAACTCCGGATCCACCTGGCGCATCTCGCCAAATATCTTGCCCGCCGCATCCTGGCGGAAGGTGACGGGGATCTTGCCCACGTCCAAGTCCAGCGCGACCGCGTCGGCGCCGTTCGCGGCGCGCAGGACGGCGGCGGTCCCCAGCGTGGGATGCCCGGCAAAGGGAAGCTCTTCCTCCACGGTAAAAATGCGCACACGCACACCGCGTTGCCTCTCGGTTTCCGCATCACCCGGCAGGACGAACGTGGTCTCGGAGAGGTTCATCTCCCGGGCCAGCGCCTGCATCTCCCCGTCGCTCAGCCCGCGGCCGTCAGGGAAGACGGCCAGCGGATTCCCCTCCAAGGGCGTGGAAGTGAAAACATCTACCTGCACAAAAGGATAGCGTCGCACCTGTTCCTCCTGGGGCCGAGGTCATCTCCCGCCCGGCGTTTGACTTGCATTTTTCCCGGCGCGTATTCTAAGTGGCCTGATGCGGAATCTTCCAGGGCTCCGCGCCGGTTGTCCAAGTGACAGATGATGCCGCCGCGTGGATCGGTTCGCGAATCTTTTGCCTCCGGAGCGACATCTTTTGTGGTGAGCCCTGGACGAAGAATCTAAACAAAACCTGCCATTCTCTGCATCTCTCGCGAGGAGGAAAAGGAAACATGGCCAATTATGCTCATCCGGAAGTGCTGGTCAGTACCGACTGGGTAGCCGAGCACCAGAAGGACCCGAACGTCCGCGTTGTGGAAGTGGACGTGGATACCAACGCCTACAACGAAGGGCACGCCCCCGGCGCCATTGCCTGGGCGTGGAACAGCCAGTTGTGCGATACGGTGCGGCGCGACATTCTGTCGCAGGAAGCCTTCGAATCGCTGATGGCCGACTCCGGCATCTCCCCGGACACCACGGTGGTGCTCTACGGCGACAACAACAACTGGTTCGCCGCCTGGGCCCTCTGGCAGGCCAAAATCTACGGCCACAAAGACGTGCGCCTGATGAACGGAGGCCGCAAGAAGTGGCTGGCCGAGGGGCGCGAGGTTACAACGGACGTTCCCAAGCCGGCCAAGGCCGGCTACAAGGCCGCCGCCGCCGATCTCTCCCTGCGCGCTTTCCTGCCGCAGGTGCAGAAAGCGCACGAACAGAATGCAGCCGCCATGGTGGATGTGCGCAGCCCGCAGGAGTTTTCCGGCGAAATCCTGGCGCCTCCGGGACTGCCTGAAACCTGCCAGCGCGGCGGGCACATTCCCCATGCGCGCAACATCCCCTGGGGCAAGGCCTGCAACGACGATGGCACCTTCAAGTCCGCCGATGAGCTGAAGGGCCTTTACGGCGGCGAAGGCATCGACGGCTCCCGGCCGGTGATCGCTTATTGCCGCATCGGCGAGCGCTCCAGCCACACCTGGTTCGTGCTGAAGTACCTGCTGGGCTACAAGAACGTCACCAACTACGACGGTTCCTGGACCGAATGGGGCAACCTGGTGGGAGCGCCGGTGGAAAAGGGTCCCGCCGCCGCCGCCAAAGCCGCCTAGGAATGGCGACATGAAGCCCACCGACTACAGCGAGCGCCGGATGGAACTCTCCGGCTGGCCGGTCAACATCGTCACCTACCGCCTGGGCGACGTTTTCTACTGCAAGGTGGATAACGTTTCGCCCGGCGCGCAGGTGGCGCGGGCCAGCGCCTCCAGCCGCCAGGAAGCCGAGGACAAAGCACTCGCCAAAGCCGGCGAGCGCCTGGCCTCTACGCGCCGGCAAGAAGTTTAGACCTTTGGCTGACTGACCGCTGATGGCTGATGGCTGAATCGGAAGCGCTTGGGGTGGAAGGGCATGACTCGGAAGGTCGGGCCTTCAGGCCCGACTCGAATATCGATCATGCGCACCTCCCCCATCGAAGGGCGGGGCTTTAGCCCCTGAACGGAAGCACATGGGGTTGTAAGGGCACGAATTCATTCGTGCCGCAGCTCTCCCTCAGGTGGAGTTGGGGCTTTAGCCCCTGAACGGAAGCGCATGGGTTGTAAGGGCACGAATTCATTCGTGCCGCAGCTCTCCCTCAGGTGGAGTTGG
>CAYRII010000354.1:0-2695 GCA_964424245.1 uncultured Terriglobales bacterium
ACGTCCGGGCCGCGCTTCGACGATGGCGCCGCCGCGAACCGCTTCTTCGCCAGGGCCCTGGAAGAAGTGCGGCAGCTTCCGGGCGTCACCTCCGCAGCGTTCACCAGCCAGTTGCCGCTGAGCGGCGACCGGGAGGAGTACGGCGTTCATTTCGAGGCTGGCCCGGCACAGCCGGCCGCGAGCTACAGTTCCTTCCGCTATTCCGTGAGCCCCGGTTATTTTGAAACTCTGCGGATTCCCCTCCGAAGCGGCCGCTGGCTCGGCGAAGGCGACCATACGGGCGCCCCGCGGGCGGCGCTCATCAGCGCGTCCCTGGCCAAGCGTAGGTTTGCGGCAGCCAGCCCGCTCGGCGAGCGCTTGCGCGTCGGCCCTGCGGACGGGCCCTGGTTCACTATTGTGGGCGTGGTAGGCGACGTCAGGCAGACTTCGCTGAGGTTCAGCGAATCCGATGCGGTCTACATCACACCCGAACAAGCTGGGTTCGCAGACCGGGCGCGCTGGCTGGTGGTTCGCGCGCGCGGCGACGTCGCTGCGCTGCTCCCGGCCCTCAAGCAAGCCGTCTGGTCTGTGGACAAGGACCAGCCCATCACGCGCGCCGCGAAGCTGGACGATGTGCTGACCGCCTCGGAGGCGGAGCGGCGTTTCGCAATGATCGTCTTCGAGGCATTCGCGCTGGCGGCGCTGGCACTCGCCGCGGCCGGCATTTACGGCCTGCTCGCCGGCAGCGTGGCGGAGCGCACCCAGGAGATTGGGGTGCGCTCGGCGCTGGGCGCCTCGCCAGCCAACATCTTCGCTCTGGTGATTCAGCAGGGGATGCTGCTGACGGCGTGTGGCATTGCCGTCGGCCTGGCCGGCGGGGCCGCCGCCAGTCAGGTGGTCGCCGCGATGCTCTTCGGTGTGTCGCGTTTCGACCCGCTTACTTATGGAAGCGTGATTCTGTTGCTGATTGCTGTAGCCTCGGCGGCGTGCTGGATACCCGCGCGGCGGGCCACGAAAGTGGATCCGATGGTGGCGCTGCGCTACGAATGAAGAAGCTGTCAGCATTCAGCGATCAGCGTTCAGCTCTCAGCTGGAGAACGGATTCCAGAAGCTGACTGCTGAGAGCAGATGGCTGAAAGCAAGACACGAAGTCTGAAAACTGATGACGGAAAACTGGCCGCCGAAATTGGAGACGAAAATGGAAACACTCTGGCAGGACATCAAGTACGGCATCCGGATGCTGGCGCGCAGCCCGGGCTTCACCGCCGTGGCCGTGCTCACCCTGGCGCTGGGCATCGGCGCCAGCACAGCCATCTTCAGTGTAGTGAACCCGATTCTATTCGAGTCGCTCCCGTATCCTCAGGCGGGCCGAATCCTGATGATTTGGGACTTTGGCGCCGGAGGCTCGCGACTGGACGTGACTTTTGGCACGTTTACCGAGCTGACCGAACGCAGCCGCGCCTTCGATGCGCTCGCCGTGATGAAGCCCTGGCAACCGACCATCACCGGCCCGGCCGAGCCGGAGCGGCTCGATGGGCAACGTGTGAGCGCCGGGTACTTCTCCGTGCTGGCCGTGCCGCCGGCGCTGGGGCGAGACTTCGTTTCATCCGACGACCGGGGGAATAGCCTCCCGGTCGTGATCCTCAGCGACCGGCTGTTGCAGCGCCGCTTCAACGGCGATGCGGGAATCATCGGCCGCCAGATACTGCTCGATGGCGAGAGCTTCACCGTCGTCGGCGTGATGCCGCGGACCTTCGAGAATGTTTTGTCTCCCACGGCGGATTTGTGGGCGCCGTTGCAATACGAGATGTCCCAGGGCCAGGCGTGGGGTCATCACCTGCGAATGGTGGGCCGCCTGCGGCCGGGCGTAGAAGCGGATCAAGCCGCATCGGAACTGGGCGGGATCGCGCGCGCGCCGGTGGCCGAGTTCCCCCGGGTTCCCTGGGCGTCCCTGGATCGCGGGCTGATCGTGAATTCGCTGCACGACGAGGTGACGCGCGACGTCCAGCCCGCGCTGCTGGCTGTTCTCGGCGCGGTCCTGCTCCTGCTCGCCATCGCCGGCGTGAACGTGACGAACCTGCTTCTCGCCCGGGGTGTGCGCCGGAGCGGCGAATTCGCGGTGCGCGCCGCGCTCGGGGCGCCCCGGACGCGCATGATCCGGCAGTTGCTCACCGAAAGCCTGCTGCTGGCCGCCCTCGGGGGCGCGGCCGGGCTGGTGGTGGCCGACCTCGGCATACAAGCGCTGTTGGCGCTTAGTCCGCCCCGTATGCCGCGGATGGGCGCCATCCGCATGGACAGCGCCGTATTCGCCTTTGCCACCGGCCTGACCACGCTCATCGGAGTGATGGCCGGATTTGTTCCGGCGCTCCACGCATCTCGCAGCGGCCAGCGAGCAAGCCTGCAACAATTCTCGCGGCGCGCCACTCGCGGTCACCAGCGCATCCGCCGCGCGCTCGTGGTCTGCGAGGTCGCCCTCGCCCTGGTGCTGCTGCTCAATGCAGGATTGCTGCTGCGAAGCCTGCAGCAACTTTTTGCCATTTCCCCGGGATTCGACCCCGCAGACTCGCTGGCCCTGCAGGTGCAGACGTCCGGGCCGCGCTTCGACGACGGCCCCGCCGCGAACCGCTTCTTCGCCAGGGCCCTCGAAGAGGTGCGGCAGCTGCCGGGCGTCACCTCCGCAGCGTTCACCAGCCAGTTGCCGCTGAGCGGCGACCGG
>CAYRII010000355.1:0-2680 GCA_964424245.1 uncultured Terriglobales bacterium
CAGCGGGCGCAATTTTGCCCTGTTTTCCGCCCCCGTCGGCCAGCCGGACGGCGAGCACTGGCAGGAACTCGTGGCCCACCGACCGGATGTGATGCTGGAAGACATCGCTCTGTTCCAGGATTACTCCGTGCTGCGCGAACGGGAAGACGGGTTGACGCGCTTGCGGGTCACGGACCTGCGTAGCGGCCAGTCCCACCGCATCGAGTTCCCGGAACCGGCCTACACCGCGGGCTTTGACGAAAACCGCGAGTTCGAGACCAGGGTCTTCCGCTACAACTACCAGTCGCTGGTGACGCCGCGGTCCATTTACGACTACGACATGGAGCAGCGCGAATCCAAACTCTTAAAGCGCACCCCGGTGCTGGGAGGCTTTGACCCGGCGGACTACCGCTCGGAGCGCATCTTCGCCACCGCGGCGGACGGCGCTCGCATCCCCATCGCGCTGGTGTACCGCAAGGAGTTCCGGCGGGATGGCACGCATCCCATGCTGCTCTACGGCTACGGCGCCTATGGCTGGGCGCTGCCCGATACGTTCAACTCCAACCGCTTCAGCCTGCTGGACCGCGGCGCGGTCTTTGCCATCGCGCACATCCGCGGCGGAGGCGAGATGGGCAAGGCCTGGCACGACCAGGGCCGGATGCTGCACAAGAAGAATACTTTCACCGATTTCATCGCCGCCGCCGAGCACCTGGTGGCGCAGAAATACACGTCCAAAGAGCGCCTGGTGATCGAAGGGCGCAGCGCGGGCGGGCTGCTGATGGGCGCCGTCACCAACATGCGTCCCGATCTTTTCCGCGCTGTAATTCTCGGCGTTCCCTTCGTGGACGTCATCAACACCATGCTCGATACCTCGGTGCCGCTGACCGTGGCGGAGTTCGAGGAGTGGGGCAACCCTGCCAAGCGCGACGAGTATGCGTACATGAAGACCTACTGCCCTTACACCAACCTCGCGGCCAGGAATTATCCGGCCCTCCTGGTGCGAACCTCGTTCAACGACAGCCAGGTCATGTACTGGGAACCGGCCAAGTACGTGGCCAAATTGCGCGCGCTCAAGACCGACAAGAACGATCTCTTGTTCAAGACGCTGATGGTGGCCGGACACGGCGGAGCTTCGGGACGCTATGACTACCTGCGCGACGTGGCCTTGGACTACGCGTTCGTCCTGGGCCAGATGGGAATCGGCGACGCCGCCACGAAGTAGAGTTCCGTGTTCCGGTGCTTGATTCCTGTGCGTGGCGCATCTACCCTGTTGCAACAAATCAAACATCAAGGAGAGTGAAATGCGAAAGACTGTTTTCCTGCTTATCCTGCTGGGCCTGGCCAGCTTGTCTCTCGCGGCACAGGATGCCGTCCAGGTTGATCCCCAGCGTTATTCGGTAGTTTTTGAGAATGACCAGGTGCGCGTGTTGCGCATCACTTACGGGCCGGGCGAGAAGTCCGTCATGCACCACCACCCCGACGCCGTGGCCGTGTTCCTGACCGATCAGAAAGTGATCTTCCATTTGCCGGACGGCAAGGCAGACGTGGTCGAAGCCAAGGCCGGCAATGCCATATGGACCGAGGCAGGATCGCATTTGCCGGAAAACCTCAGCGACCACAAGCTGGAATTGATCCTGGTGGAGATGAAGAAGCCTCTCTGAAAAAGTGAACCAACAACCTGCGGGCCGGGAGACTATTTGTGTGGAGTGTTGACCGGTGCGCAAGTTGTGGAGGCCCCGGGCAGATTCGAACTGCCGACACGCGGTTTAGGAAACCGCTGCTCTGTCCATCTGAGCTACGGGGCCACCGGCGGCCAAAGCCTTCCAACTACTAGCTTACACCGGGCCGAAACAGGAACGTAGAGCGAGCCAGGTGCCCGTCCGGGAAAAGAGAGGGGCTGGTTACGACTACGAAACCAGCTTCAGGAACTCCGGGTCGTTGCGCAGGCAGGAAAGGTCGGGATCGCGGCGCGCCCAGTCCACGTTGAGGATGCCCAGGTCCTTGAGCTTGCGCAAAAGTTCCATGGCCTCCGGCTTCATCTCCAGGACGCCGTACACGCAGGCCGAGTTGTAGAGGATGTTGGTATCGTCGGGGCGCAGTTCCAGGGCCTTCTGCAGCTGGCGTATGGCCTTCTCCTTGTTGCCCGCTTTGCCGTAGTTGGCGGCCAGCAGAATGCGGGCACGCACATCGTCGGGCACGGTCTCCAATTGCTTTTCCAGAGCACGGGTCATGCGCTCCTCGAGGTCACGCGCGGCCTCATTGCGCTCCAGGCGCTGCAGGGCGTTGATAAAAGGGATGTAGGTGTTGTAATCGTCGCCATTGGCGTCGATGGCGCGGGCGGCGATGGCTGCGGCCTCTTCCCAGCGGTCGGAGGCGAAGTAGGCCCGGCCCAGCATGTAGAAGGCTCCGTCGCAATCAGCCTTCAGCGCAATGGCTTTTTCCGCCGAACGGATCGCCTTCTCGTATTGCTTCTGCGCATAGGAGATGCGGGAGCGGGCGGCAAAGGCCTCGGCCACGCCCGGATCCACGTCCAGCGCCTGATTGGCGGACTCCAGTCCCCTCTCGATCCACTTGGGATCGCGGTCGTGCCATTCGTAATAGGCGCCGCAAACGTTGGCGACACCGGCATGGGCAAGAGCAAAGCCGGAGTCAAGAGCGATGGCGCGGTCATACATCTGCAGAGCGAACTCGAGGTCGGAGC
>CAYRII010000356.1:0-2676 GCA_964424245.1 uncultured Terriglobales bacterium
CGATCAACTGGTTTTTGAGGAAGTTGAAACCCGCCTTCCAGCCCACCACACCCGGCTTGCCGGGAAATGCGCACAACTCCACCGGCGTAGCAGACAGATTATCGCTACACGTTTCTTCCTGAATGGGATTGGTAATCTGGAGGTGGAGGCTGATCCCGCGCGAAGCGAACGCGGCAGTCAGCTTGGTCATACCTTCTGGAATGGGGAAATGGGAATGGCCCCCGCTGCTGACGTCACAAACTCCGCTGCCGGTCAGCGTGCCGCCGCACATATAATCCGCTTGCACAAAAATGTCTTTCTGGTTCGGCGCAGCTTCCGGGAGGGCCACCCAGGAAGAATCTGTGGAGCTGCAAACGCCGCCGTTCACCGAGGCGTCGCAGTACCCAGGCGTGCTCTGACCGGGCTTCTGGATTTCCCAATCGTCAACGAGCCCATCGTTGTCGCTGTCCTGAGCCGTGGTCCCCACGATGATCGCGCCCCAGGAGACGCATCCCTTGGCGGTCTTGGCGGGCACCACGCTTGTCGCTGTCGAAGCGTCGTTCGCCTGCATCGGGTTGCCGTTGCCCGTAAAACTCCACGTGGGGTTGTCCCAGGAGCCGTTGTAATAGCCCGGGAAGGGGGGCAGTTTCCCGTAGTGCGAAGGGAGGGCCACGTTGTTCCAATAGACGGTCTGAAACTTTTTATCTTGCCCGTTGCCCACGATGTGGGTCAGTTTCGAAATCCGGCTGGTGGCGACCTGGTAGAACCCTTGCATAGACTGGGAGAAGGTGGTGGAACTGTTGGACGGGGAGAAAGCGCCGTCGTAGATGACCACCGAGTTAAGCGGGAAGTCCTGCGACAAAACCCGGTAAATGATGACGAGTGTCGCTCCCAGGGAAAGCGGGGCGCCGGCCCCGCTGCTGCCGCTATCCGCCAGACGGACTTCGTAGCTGCCATTCGGCAGCATGTTGCCGTCCGCATCCACGCGCAGGTAGGGACGGACGTCGGCGCGATACACGCGCATTGTCTTCGACCCTTGCGAATCGCCCGAACAGCCGCCGGAGCTCCAGGAGACAGGAGCATTCGGGTTCCCTAGCAGCAAGCCGGTGATGGGATAGCCCCGGAAGAATCCGTTTTGACCCGCAAATGACGACTGTGAACTTTCCACCGTCTGCCAATAGAGGAGTGCCGCGACAATCTGGGCTCCGGCAGGGACCGACTTAGGACCCTGGATGCCGGGATTCGCGTCAGGGATGCTGATCGTGCCGGTGGCAAAGCCGTTCACTCCCTTGCTGCGCAGGCCCACGCCACCGACCACGTAATCTCCGCTGACGAAATAGTTGTTGCCGAATTGCAGTGCAGAGGTGCTTCCATTCTGTGCCAGCGCTGCTGGTGCAAGCGCAAAGAGAGACAACAATGCTATTCCAGCCGCGGCACGGAATAGCCGACAAGTCGATCGAATCGTGGGCCGTGAACGAGTATTAGCCTGCATAGTTAGTCCCCCCCAAAACTCACTTCGAGGCAAATCGTATCTGTCTGCCAAAGGTTGCCACTGCTGCGTGCGAGCTCACAACGATAACCTCGCTTGCCCGCCTTTGGAACGCACACTAGCCCTGCATACGTCTGTTGGTTTTCACAGAATGCTTGGGCCAGGTGGAAGACCCTCAACCACTCCTCGTTTTAGAATCCCGCCATTGCAGGCCAGTCCGCGGATCATGCTCACACTGCGACCCACCCCAAGCAGGGTGCAATGCCGGGAGTGTATCCCTCCACTTTCGGCTCGTCAAGCTCTTTATTTTGAAAGCCGAGCCGCCTTCCGTCTCCAATTGGTTACACGTTTGGTTCCAAATCAGGTCGGTTTCAGAATCCGAGTACCATTTGAAAACAGGAGGGTTGTGAACATCCAAAATGCCGCATTTCTACGCGTAATTGGGGTTAGTGCAAGCCGGTGCGCAGGTTGGCGAAGGATTTGCCATTTTCACGCAATCCATGTTGGTGGGAGTTTTCACTCTGCCGGGCGCCCGCGGGACAAACTCGCAGACCCTCCGGCGGCGGAGAGCCGTTTGAACGGAGCTCGCCCGGTTTCAGGCCGCTGTGAGCTTCTGCAACGCCGCGCGCGGAGCGGGCTTGTGCCAGGTGGCCAGCAAAAACACGGTCCCGCTGACCGGCGAGATGTGGATGTAGAAGGCGCGCGAGCCGTTCGTCACATCGTAGAAATCTTTGCGGTGCGAATCGGGAACCACGTCCGCGCCGGCGGCCAGAAGCGCGCGCAGCTTCTCCACGACTTCCGCGGAATAGTGCTGCGGATTATCAATCACAACTTTCGGATTCACCTGGATGACCATAGCCCTGCTCCCTCTCCGACCCGGCAATTGTTGAACAACTGTCAAATTCGTTCTGTCCTGCCTCTAGATACGAGTTGGGGTGCCCGAATGTTTCCCAAATCCTGCGAATTCACCCCTGCCCCTCAGTTCATACCGGAGGCGGCTCTCAACACTTTAGACGCGGGGAGGGCCGAAAAGTTACGCGGCGTGTGCGAGCATTTGTGTGCGCGCGTGTGGATTCCGGGCGGACGTCTAATCTCCCGGCTGCTTCGAAGGCCCGGTCTTGAGCGGCAGCACGGGCGTGGCAGTTCCCTCCAGCCCAAGCACGGCGACCAGGTCGGAATTGGCGGGCACGATGTATTTCGCATTTTGC
>CAYRII010000357.1:0-2675 GCA_964424245.1 uncultured Terriglobales bacterium
ACGACCAGCGCGGCGCCGCCGGTGTCGGTGATTGAGCGGTTCATTTTGCCCTGCTCGTCGTCGAAGATGCGCAGGGTGGCAATTTTTTCGGCCAGATAGGCGGCAGCTTCGTCCGTGTCATTCCGCCCCACGCCGAGCAGCACCACGCAGCCGGCGCTGATTTCGCCCGTCACGCGGCCGTCCACCACCACGCGCGCGCTCGAAACGCGTTGCACTACCGCTCGCACGCAGTCATCTTATCGGGAATCGTTATGGTGTAGCGAGGGGTTTGTAAATAAGACCGATGACTATGCCGACGATAGTCCACTGGACGAAGTAAGCCGCAGCCTGTCCCAGAGCGAGTTTCAGCCCGATGTTCAGGTTCACGTAGTTGTGCAGCACAAATGCGCAAACCACGAAAATGCCAATGAGAACGCCGAAGCGTACACCCGCCTTAGCGCCCGATCCGCCCGGATGTATCATTGCGAAAATTATGGCGGCAACCAGGATCGCTATGAAATTTGCGACGATTCCAATTGGCATAACAGTCATCATTTCTTCTTTAGGTCGGAATACGGCCGGGTACTTGTGGCCCTCTTTGAGAAGAGCTGGCACCAGCCACATCACTAAGAAACCAACGGCAAAAGACGCGACCATGCCACCAAGCGCCGCCAGCCCGAGACGTGAATAGTTCATTTGCACTCCTTTACAAATTGCGGACCAAATCACAGTCGGTTCGGCAGGACTGGTTCGCCCAAACAATGATGATTTTGGTAGGGCGAGATATTGAGACTCCTCTTTGCATTAGATTTCGCATATTGCTCATTAATTCGGAATTTCCATTTTCAATGCTGACGACGCTGCGCAGCATACATCTGACCGGCACCGAATTCAACGCTCGGTCGGGTTCGGGCCGCTCCGCCTCTCCAGTGACCGCACAGAGGGTCAGATTTGGCTCGACGCGGGCCGCTGCGCCTCGGTATTAACCCTCGTTTGACCGATGTCTCCGACACTTCTCCGTCTGTTGCCCTCTCGTCACTGAGGTCCGCTCGCCCGGCAGTCCGGCCTATCCCGCTGGCAGGGGCAACGACTCGATCCGCCATACCATTGACGCGAAGAGGCGGCGCGTCAGATGGCTCTCCGCCAAGAGAAGCCAGTAGTACCGGGCATGCTTCACCAGCCGACCGCCCGTCTTCACCAGCCGCTGCTGCAAGCTGGTCAGCGACCACTTGTCGATCCTCTTCAGCAGTCAGCCGTCAGCTCTCAGCGGTCAGTTTTCAGTCGTCAGTTGTCAGTAGCTGGTGCACAGCCGCAACCGCTCACACTTTTGGACTCTTCGACTCTTGAACTCTGCGACACTGCAACCCAGCAACACTCGTCTTCCACAGCCGTGCCTTTCAACCGGCGCCACAACTGTGCTACATAGATGACGCACTGCAGAGGAAACTGCGAAGTGAAGGTCGCTCTCATCGGCACGCACGGGGTCGGCAAGACCACCCTGGCCTATGAAATCTGTTCGCTGCTGAAGAAGGCCGGGGAAAACGTGGAGCTGGTGACCGAGGTGGCGCGCCGCTCGCCCTTCCCGGTGAACGAGGCCACCACGCTCGAAAGCCAGCTCTGGATTTTGCACGCGCAAATTGCCGCGGAGCTCGAAGCCACCTCGCGGGCCCCGCAAGTGGTCTGCGACCGCGCCGTGCTGGACAACTACTGCTACCTGGTGAACAAGTGCGGCCGGCAGGCGCCGCTCGAACCCTGGCTGGAATGGTGGATGGGCAGCTACACGCTGCTCATCGGCGTGCCGCCGCTCGATGACGGCATCCCGCCCGACGGCTTCCGCTCGGAAAGCCGCGAATTCCAGCGCCGCATCCACGATTTGCTCCGCCGGATGCTCAGTGAGCCTCCCTTCGCCCGACTCGGCAGCCGCGTGCTCTGGCTCGAGCGCCGCGACCAGCGCGTCTGGGGCGAGCGCATCTTCGCCGCCGTCACCGGCCTGCTGCAAACCTCCGGGGCGGCGCGCGGCGCCGCTTCCTAGAAAGCGAGAAGCGAAAATCGGCAGACAGTTGTCAGTCATCAGTTTTCAGTCGTCAGTTTTCAGTTCTCAGAATTCAGTCTTCTAAGCTCAGCGGTAGTGTTTCGACCCAGCTCACGACCTCGTCCCTTCTACTTTCTGATTTCTAATTTCTGATTTCTCTCCCGACTCCCGATTCCCGAATCCCCACTCCCTATTCCCTTCTTCTTCCCGCTTTTCGCTTTTCGCAGTGAGCGCCCGCGTGTAAAATAGGTTCATAGACAAAGGCGATGGAGTTCGCCGGAACCGCCCCGGTGTACCGGGGCTGATGACTCCTGGCCGCCGCTCGGCGTCCGGGATTTTTTTTGGGCCGAGCACGGAGAAAAGGAGCAACTGTGCGCATACTGCTGCTGATGGTCTTCGGCGCGGCGGGCGCGCTGGCACGCTACTCGCTGCAAGGGCTGGTCTACTACCGCGCGGCGCCCGCGTTTCCCACCGGGACGCTGGTGGTCAATCTGCTCGGCTGCTTCCTGCTGGGAGCCGTGTGGCGCTTCGGGATGAATCACCTCGGCGTCCCGCCGGAGTGGCGCATCGCGCTCACCATCGGTTTTCTCGGTTCGTTCACAACCTTTTCCACGTTTGCGTGGGAGACGGTGCGAATGCTCGAAGACGGCGAATGGACGAAGGC
>CAYRII010000358.1:0-2650 GCA_964424245.1 uncultured Terriglobales bacterium
TTGAGGATCTGCAAGCAACGCCTCGAGTGCGTCAGCGAGCGCGACCGGTTCCGGCGAAATTACGAGCCCGGCGCTGGCTTGCTCCACTTCGCGGCACACATTCACGCGGTCCGACAGCACCACCGGAACTCCCGCCGCCAGGGCCTCGACCGCGGCGATGCCGAAATTCTCCTGATAGGACGGCAGAACAAACAGATCGGCCGCGCGCAGAAGGGCCCACTTCTCCGCGCCATACACAGCGCCGAGAAAGACGGTAATGGATTCGAGCCCCAGCGCGCGCACCTGCAATTCCAGCCGCGCGTGGTAGGCGCGCTCTCCTGCGCCGCCCACGACAAAAACGAAGTCGTTTCTCCTTGCAGATAGTTCGCGCAGAGCGGGCAGGAGAATGTCGAAGCCTTTCTTCGGGTCGAGCCGTGAGAGAAAAAGCAGAATTTTTTTCCCGGCGAATTGCGGATAGCGCGCGCGGAAATCATTTGTGCCGGCCTCGAGCGGAGAAACTCCCAGCGGCACCACGCAAGCGGGCGGCCCCAGATTCAGCGGCCGGACGGCCTCGCGCTCCGCCTCAGAGGTGAAGTGCAGCGCGGCGGCTCCGGCCAGGTCGGCGCGTCCCAGCGTGCGCAGATAGGCGGACTTCATCCAGCGGCTCTTGCGCGCATTCCACCAGCTCTCGTACGGCTTGGTGTAGCAGATGGGGTCGAGCGAGCCGGCGGGGCGCACGATGTACGGCACACCGTGGCGGCGGCACCAGCGCGCGGCGGCGAACGTGGGCCACAGGAACATCGAATGGATATGCACGATTTCGAATTCCGGGATCCGCTCGCGCAGCGCGCGTCCCAGCGCGCGGGAATAACACCATCCGCGGGGCCGTTCGACCGGGAAGTACCAGACTTCGACACCGGCGCGGTCCACGGGACGATCTGTGGACACATCGAGCACGCCCGGGCCGTCAATGTTGGTGGTCATCACAGTGATGGAATGGCCGGCGCGCGCCAGTTCGCGGGTCATCTCGTCGACGGCGAAGATGGGCCCGCCATAGCGCCAGGCCGGCGCAAAGCTCGGAATCACGTGGAGAATTTTCAACGAGCGTCCTCGTCGCGCGTACCTGCAGGCTGCATCACCCGGATCGCGGCGCTTTCAACTTCGACGACGCTGATGCTGGCCATACAATCGTGCCCCGGCAGAGGGCACACGGGCAGCCGGCAGGGGCTGCAAGGCGGATTGTATCGCAGGACTACACACCCGGGGTCGGCCGGCGACCACAGCCGGGCGTCGTCCTGCGCGCTGAGCAGGATGACGAGCGGAGCACCGACTGCTTCCGCCAGATGCCGCGGCCCGGAATCAACGGCGATCACCAGCGCTGCGCGCCGAAAAACTGCCGCCAGCACCGCCAAGCTCGTCTCCCCGGCCAGGGAGAAACACGCCGGCCCCGAATCGCGCACGATCTGCGCCGCGAGCGCACCCTCTGCAGCCGTGCCCGTTACCGCGATCTGCGCGACGTGGCGCGCGCGCAAAAGCCGCGCAAGTTGCGCGAACCGCTCGGGAAACCATTGCTTGGAAGGCCAGTTCGAGCCGGGATGGAGGCAGATGAGGCGGCCGCCCTCGGAAACTCCGTGGCGTTCCAGCAGCGCGCGTGCCTCCGCCGAAGTGTCCTGTGAGATCCAATACTCCATTCTTCTCGGCGCCGTGGAAACACCGAGCGCCCTCACCAGTTCGAGATTCGCATCAATCTTGGAGCCGCTCTCTGGTATGGGAAGCCGGGAGGTGGAAAGCGCGCCACGGCCATCCCAATCAAAACCGATCGTGTGCCGCGCGCCGAGGAAAGCCGCGGCCGCCTGGTATGCAAACGCCAGATGGTTGGCATCCAGCAGCACACAGTCGTAGCGCTGGCGGCGAAGGGTTCGCAGCAGCCGCCACCCTTCCCGCCAGGACGCGTGCGGCTCGGGCCGGGTCCAGATTCGATTCACGAGCGGGCAATCCGCGTAGACCTCCGCGGCGATGGGACTGGCTAGCAAATGGAGCTCCGCCTTCGGCAAGCCTTCGCGCAGCGCACGCAGAGCCGGAATGAAGACCAGCGTATCGCCGAGGTTTTGCAGCTGCAAGATGAGGATTCTCGAGAACTCCCCGCCCGGCGCGACGTGCTTCCGCATCGCGCGCAACATCCGCAGAGTTCCCAGCAGTGCGGCTTTCAATGTGGCCTCTTAAGATTTCCTGCCTACCGGAGGCTGGCCTGCCAGCACCATCATTCCGCGCGACGCTGAACCGAGTTCGCAGTGAGATTCCTACGAAGCGAGCAGATGAGAACAATCTCACCGGAGAAGGAGCTCATTCGTCGAATTCCAGGCACTGAAAATCCGTGCCCAGAGTTGAGTAGGGGCGCTCATTCCGCCAGCGCGTCCGGAACCGGATTCCTCTGCCCGGCCTGTGCGTCCTGGCCCTGCATCTGGCGCCTCGAGGGGGCATAGATAAGCAGAAAGACGGCGGGAAGAATGACCAGATGGTGAAAGAGCCCCGATACCAGGCCGACGTAGGCGGTCTCGTCAAAAATCATACTGACCGCGATGGCCGTGTAGAGCGCGAAGAGGCCCGGATTCTGCGTCAACTGCGCGTGCAGGGCAAAGCCGCGGTAGAGCCAGGCGAGGATCACGCCGAG
>CAYRII010000359.1:0-2646 GCA_964424245.1 uncultured Terriglobales bacterium
GCCGAGGCTGCGATTCCACTGCGCCCGCAGGAGGTGGAGATCTCTGCCGCCAGGACATGCTCTTCGGCGGAGGCGGGAAGAATGGGGAAACTCAACAGAGCGCTGCGGAGCGCCAAAAATTTCGATTCGATGCGCACACCGGCCAGTACTTCCTGGAGAACAATCCCCGGGATAGCGAGCGCGGCGTTTGCGCGAACCAACTCCTCAAACTCCTCGACCACGGCGGGCCGGAGCCCGACCCACTCGCGGCGGTAGACGAGTGAAAGCACCGAGGAATCGACGACAATCATCGCTTGCGCCGGGCCGCTTTGTAATCGTAGTCGGGCGCGAAATCAATCTTTCCGATGAGATCTAGAGCTTTCAGCCGCCTGAGGTACTGGATGTAGGCGCGCAGCGCCTCGTTCACCGTCTCGCGCTTGGTGCGCTTGCCGCTGAGTTTGAGGGCCTCGTCGAGAAGCTCGTCGTCAATGTTCAGGTTGGTGGGCAAGGGGCGCCTCCTTCCTCCTGCGGAACTCTACACAAGAAGCCACACATTGCCACACAAAGTGTCACACATCGCTTAGGATCCGTCAAGGATTCTCTCGGGAGAGGTCAGGGCTCCTGGCTCCACTTGCGGTCATAACAGCGGCGCGCCAGGTCCACAAGCTGATCGTACCCCCACGTGCCCTGATCGTTTACGAGGTGCGCCATCCGGGGATTCAGCCGGCGGAGGCCGACGTGAGCACCGCAGATGGCACCGGCCATGGCCGCGGTGGTATCTACGTCGCCACCTGCTTCGATGGCCGTGCAGATGGTCTCCCAGTAGTCCTCCGGCGAACGCTGAAAGGCATACAGGCTCCACAACACACTGGGGACGACAAAAGGCGAAATCCATTTCCAATCGTCGTAGAAATCCGGCGCACCGCAGCGCGCAATCACCGGCGCAGCTTCGCCGGGCGGGAGTTGTACCCATTCGGCGAGGCGGAGGATGTCCTCGGCAAAGGCAGGATGGACAGTTCGTACCCATTCGCTCAACTGGCCCAGGAAATCCGTAACGCGCAACTCCTGCGGGCGCGCAGCCAGTGCGACCGCACCCGCAATGGCCACCGCCCCGGCCCAGCAGCGCGGATCCTGATGCGTGATCCAGCTCTGCTCCCCCGCCACGCGAATCATTTCTTCCGAGTTGTCGCCGAACAGGAGCCCCACCGGCCCGGCGCGCATGGCAGTGCCGTTGCCCGCATCCGGCGGCGGCACGCCAGATTCTTTCCAGGGGATTCCCTGCGCGAGTCGCTCCGCAGCCATGTTGGTGGCCCTTCCGCGGCCTACTATGCGGTGTTCGCGGAATATGGCGCAAATTCGCGCGGCGTAATCTTCCGGGTCGAAGCGGCCCAGGGCGGCGTAACTTTGCATCAGCTCGCGAGCAAGCTGCGAATCATCCGTGTACTGGCCGAAGGGAAGTTCCCGTCTGAGCTGTGCGTCGTCGGTATACTGCCCCAGGGGGAAGCTCAAGCGTTCAGGTCGGGTTCCCTCCTGGACTGCTTTCTGCACCGAGGTATTGAACCGTGCCAGGGTAACAAGCAACGTTGTCGCGAGAAACTTTTCGGGGCCTGCATTGCGCATGCGCTCAGCATACGGAATGCATGTCTCCGGGGGAGTTCCTTCGATCGGAAATCCGAGAGCGTCACCCAAACACTGGCCGATTAAGCAGCCCGCAAACCGCTCGGCGGTAACGTTGGGAGGCATGGCTGGAGTTTAGTTGTTTCCCAGACTCTAAATTGCCTCCGCGCAAATGTCCAGGAGATGTGGAGATTATCCGAGCGATGGGCACAACTTCACGGGGCCTGCTGCGGGCGGAAGATGCGGGCCATCGCCAGCCCGGCGAAGAGGAAGCCGAGAAGCTGCGTCACGAGCGTGGCGGTGGTGTAGCTCCAGGGGAAGCCGTACCAGACAGAGTACGACGTCTGCACGTCCAAGCCGCCGACGATGCCCACCAGCATCACGAAAAGTACGCGCTGGCCGTAGCCGGGCAAGCTGCCCGCGGCCATACACAGCAGAATCGCGGCGACCAGCGCGGCGACGATGTTCGAGCCGAGCTCACCGCCGAGCTGCTTCGGCGACATCGGGTCCCCGCCGCCGGTGGAATAAACGAGCAAGCCGCTGGGGCCGCGGCGGTATTTTTCGACCCAGGCTTTCTCCGCGGCTTCGAGTTGTTCCTTAGGAAGGTCTTTGCGAAAGTCGTAACTGGGAAAAAAGTAGAGCCCGGACTGCGGGATCCCGGCGCGCATCGCCAACATCAGCACCTCGTCGTTGGGCAGCGACTGCAGCCCGATTTCGCCGAGCGGGAGGGCCATATGTGCCACCGCTCCCCAGACAAACAGCACCACGCCGCCGAGAATTCCCGCGAGCAAGACTTTCATCGTCATCGAATTTCTCCTGCGAAGGATTTCCGGGACGCGCCCGGGGCCCGCGTGCTACAAGGTGCAATTGGCAAAACTGATTTGCCGCCTGCGGCGTCCTATTTTACCTTCGCGCCGAGGGTCGCAGGCAATTTTTCGAGGCGGGCTTTCCAGAAGTCCTGCGCCTTCTTGCCTGCGGCGGCGCTGGGCAGGTGCCCGTGCTGGACGGCGACCTGGCTCTTGGCCGCGCCCTTGGCGTAGAACATCACGT
>CAYRII010000360.1:0-2642 GCA_964424245.1 uncultured Terriglobales bacterium
CGAAGCTATTGTTGATCTACAACTCGAAGCTCACCGGGTTCGACCGGGAGAAAGCGATTGCCGCGCAGTCGAAGCTCCAAAGCGTGTGGCTGGGCTCGAATGGTGTCGAGTTTCCCGTGTATGGCGACGCCCTGGTCTTTCAGCCGGCCGGGCGGATGGTCCTGCATCCGAAAGGGAACTCCGACACAGCCGGATTCGAACTCAGCGAATCCGGCGGACAGATCCTGCGCATCGGCTATGATTTGTTTCAGGAAGTCAGTTTTCTGCTCTCCCGGGGACAGCCGGCAGAGAACGCCAGCCTGCCCACGCTCGAGATTCACATCGCGCTGTTGCGCGACTTCCTGTTGCGCGCGGGGATATCCTTTGTGGAAGTCCCCCCCGTCCCGGCCGGTTTCGACTTTATGGCCTGCCTTACGCACGACGTGGACTTTGTGGGCATCCGCCAGCACAAATTCGACCACACCATGTGGGGATTTCTGTATCGTGCGCTGGTGGGCTCGCTCGTGGACTTCTTCCGCGGCCGGCTGTCTTGGTCGAAGCTGGCGAAAAATTGGCAGGCGGCCATTTCGCTGCCATTCGTTTATCTTGGCTGGAAACCCGACTTCTGGCTGGAGTTCGACCGCTTCGCGGAAATCGAAAAGGGCCTCGGCTCCACATATTATTTCATCCCCTACAGAGGCCGGCCGGGCGAGCAGCTTGCTGGCCCTGCGCCGAAGCGCAGAGCGGCCAAATATGACCTCGACGATGTTGCGGAGCACTTGCAGCGGCTCTCGGGAGACGGTTGCGAAATCGGCCTGCACGGAATCGATGCCTGGCTTCGTCCCGAGGCTGGTCGCGCCGAGCGCAGCCGCATCGCAGAAGCTGCGGGCCAGCCGGCACCGGGCGTGCGGATGCACTGGCTCTATTTCGCCGAGCACTCTCCGCGGGCGCTGGAGGAAGCTGGGTTTGCATACGATTCCACCTTTGGATACAACGACGCCGTCGGCTTCCGCCCCGGCACATCGCAGGCATTCTGTCCGCCCACGGCGGAGCGGATTCTCGAGCTGCCGCTCAATATCCAGGACACGGCATTGTTCTATCCCGACCGGATGGACCTCTCCGAGTCGGAAGCGATGGACTCCTGCAAAAAGCTGATTCAGTTCGCCTCACTTTTTGGCGGCGCGTTGACGCTCAACTGGCATACGCGCAGCCTCTCGCCGGAAAGATTGTGGGGCGACTTCTATCTGGGGCTGCTGAAGGAGATGCGGGTGTTTCGCGTGTGGTTTGCAACGGCGTATGGGATCACCGACTGGTTCCGCAGGCGGCGTGCGCTGCGTTTCGAGCGTGTGGAGTTCAGCGGCGGCCGCGTCAGCGTAGCCTTGAGCGGCGCACCGCTGAATGGCCAGCCCTCTTTTGTGGTCCGTGTCCACCAGCCCAAACAGACCGTGCCGGTGGAGACCGTTCTTCCCGGAGCGCCGCCCTCGCGGTCCGAAACTGACTGGAAGGCTGAGACGGAGCTGGTGCTTGCGTCCTAACACAGTGTTGCTCCCGAATCTGCCGCGATGAACGCCAAGCCAGATACCAGCGTCAAGCACCTCGCAGCACGGAAGCGAGTCTGTATGATCGCGTATACGAATTACGTGCGCGACGGCCGCGTGCGGCTCGAGGCCGAGGCCCTGGTGGAATGGGGACACGAGGTGGTTTTTCTGGCCTTGAAGGAGGATTCGCGTCCCAAGACGTACGAGCTGTGTGGCGTCACCGTCAACGAACTCAGCGTGCGGAAATACCAGGGCAAGAGCACGGCTCGCTACCTGCTCTCCTATTTTGGCTTCCTGTTGCTGGCATTTTTAGCCTGTAGCCGGCTCTTCCTGCAGGGCCGTGCGGATGTCGTCCACGTCCACAATATGCCCAACTTTCTGGTCTTTGCCGCGTTGCTGCCGCGCATTTTCGGGCGGCGCTTGATCCTCGACGTCCACGACACGGTACCGGAAACTTACGCCACGAAGTTCGGAAGCGACTCGCGCGGCCTGATGGGTCTCCTCGAAATGGAAGAGCGCATCTGTTGCCGAATGGCGCACAAGGTTATCTGCGTCAACCACGTCCAGCGTGAGGCGGTGATCCGGCGGGGAATCCCGCCGGAGAAAATCGCCACCATTCTGAGTATGCCCAAGTTTGTCCCGCATCTTCCGGGCGGAAATAGCCGGGGCACGAGCCACTCCTTCCGCTTGGTAAATCACGGCACGATGTCGCTGCGGCTCGGCATTGACCTGATCATTCAGGCCGTGGCCCGGCTGAGCCGCGAAATCCCGGGCTTCGAGTTCCACCTTTACGGCAAGGGAGACGATCTGGACGAAATCAAACGCGTCACCCAGTCGCTGGGCATCGCCGAGTACGTCCATTTCCGAGGTGTGGTGCCCTGGGATCAGCTTCCTGCGGAACTCGCTACGATGGACGCTGGCATCGTAGCCAATCGCCGCAATGTGGCCACCGAGCTGATGCTCCCGCTGAAGCTGATTGACTACGTTGCGCTCGGAATTCCGGCTGTGGTCCCGCGGCTACGCGGAATCGAGTATTACTTTTCCGAGGAGATGGTTTCTTACTTTGAGCCGGAGAACATCGACTCGATGGTGGATGCAGTGATGCAGCTCTATCGGGATCACCCC
>CAYRII010000361.1:0-2640 GCA_964424245.1 uncultured Terriglobales bacterium
AGCCGCATCTTCTACTTCGCCAACGGCGGCGAGGAGGAGGTCTTTCTCTCCAGCGCCGATTGGATGCCGCGCAACCTCTACGAACGAGTGGAGGTCGCTTTCCCAGTGCGCGACCCCATGCTGCGCCAGCGCCTGCGCCAGGAGGTCCTGGAGGCGTATCTGAACGACACCGCCAAGGCACGCCTGCTGCGTCCCGAGGGCAGTTTTACGCGGCCGGATGCCGTGGCGAGAGGCCGCGGCTCAAGGAGCGCGCACTTCAACTCCCAGGAGTACCTGATGGGACTTGCCGAAGGGCGCTATGAGCCGGAGCGTGCGGGCAAGCCCGCGCGCAAGCGGCGCACGCGCCGCGTGATGTCCCCGGTTGCGCCGCCCGAAAAGTAACCGGAAGGAGAACTTGTGATCGTCTACTTCCTACGCCACGCCAGCGCCGGGCAACCCAAACACGGCTCGGCCAAAGATGACAAGCGCGCCCTCGATGAAGACGGCATTGCGCAGTGCGGCTACGTGGGCCGCGCCCTGGCGGCGCTCGAAGTGCAGCTCGACGCGGTGATCTCCAGCCCCTTGAAGCGGGCCACGCAGACGGCGTCGCTGGTGGCCAACGAAATGGGCCACGAGGGCCGAATCCTGATCGAAGCCGCGTTGCGCCCCGAAGCCACCTTTCAGGAGTTCCGCGCCCTGCTCACCCGCCACGCCCGCCAGGAATCGATCATGGTGGTGGGCCACAACCCCAACCTGAGCGAGTTCCTGGGCAGGCTGATTGCCGGCGGGGACGGTGAAGCTGCCGTGGACCTGAAGAAGGGAGCCATCGCCAAGGTGGAAGTGGACCACAACTCCGGTGTGCTCTATTGGTGCCTCACGCCCAAGATCCTGCGGTCGTACTACGAGAGCTTTGCCTCCAGCGCGCGCCCCAAGACGGCGCGAAAGTAGCCGCGCTCCTTTTCCAGCGCCCACAGCTCCAAATCCGCGCCCGGCCGTTTTTTCCCGAGAATGGTGAGAGAGACTTTGCTGCGCTTCACGCGAACGCGCACTCCGCGCACGGCGTTGCGCCGTCCCTGATTGAGCGCGGCCGCCAGGCGCAGGAGCAGCACGGCCCGCGGCACGTTGCGCCGCACCTCTTCCGGCAGGACCTTCAGCGTGCGGTCACCCGGAGCCGGGCGCGACTTGCCCAGGTAGCGGGCGATGGAGGCGATCAAACGCCGCTCCGCCGGCGTGTAGCCGAAGATTTCCGAGTGGGCGATGATGTAGTAAGCGTGCCGGTGCCGCCCTGCGCGGTTCACGAAATTGCCCACCTCGTGCAGCATGGCGGCAGCCGCCAGCCAGTCCTCGTACGGCGCAGGCAGGCGGTGCACCGAGGCCAGGGCGCGGAAAAGCTTGACGGCCAGGGAGCGCACCTGCCCGGCGTGCGCGGCATCCACCTGATAGAGGCGCCCGGCCTGTTCGAGGGCGTCGCTGCGGTCGCTCTCAATCTGCAGCCGGGAGCGCGTGCGCCGGTCGCGCGAGGCGGCCATCTCGGCCAGAACACCGTCTCTCAAGCCGAGCGGCGAGTAGCGAAAGCCGGGCAGCTGGCAGCGTTCCAGAAGTTCGGCAAACACGGTGGCGCCGGCCACGATGATCTCGGCGCGGCGCGGGCCGATGCCCGGCTGCTGGAGGCGCTCCGCCAGCGGCATGCGCGCGAGTTTTTTTGCCAGCTTGCGGGTGGCGGCGCGGGAAACAATCACGCGCCGCTCCTGGGCGGCGCGCTGGCCCGCGGCGCGCCGGTTGGCCACCAGCGCCGCGGCTGTTCCGGAGGTGGCAATCACCAGTCGCACGCCACTGGCGGCGATGCCCTCCGCGGCCCTGGCCACTTCCTTGGCGATGAACTTGCGCAGGCGTTCGCGCTCCGACTTCTTAGGCGGATCGTGCTCCAGGAACTCGCGCGTGAGGCGAACTGCACCCAGCGGCAGGCTCACGGTTTCCCGAATGTGACCCTTGACCGAAACCGTCAGTTCGCAACTTCCACCGCCCAGATCCACCAGAAGCACGGGCGATTTGGGCAGGCGCAGGCTGGAAAGGATTCCCAGGTGGATCAACCTGGCCTCTTCCAGCCCGGTGATCACCTCGACGTTCCAGCCCGTGGTGGCGTGCACCCAATCGTGGAAGGCCTGGGAGTTGCGCGCGTCGCGCAGGGCGCTGGTGGCCACCACGCGCACTTCGGTGGCGCCATGCTCTTGGGTCGCGCGATGGAAGCGCTGCAGCACGCGCACGGTGTGCGCCATGGCCTGCGGCGCCAGCAGCCCCGTGCGGAAAACGGCCTCGCCCAGCCGCGTGACCTCGCGGTCTTCCTCGAGAGTGTGAAGACGCCGCCTCACCAGGCGCGCAATCTTCAGGCGCACGGAGTTCGAACCGATGTCCACCGCCGCAAAAACCGGCATGCGCGAAAGTCTAATACCTTCAGACCGGTTACCCGGAGAGTTTTCGAATCGGTGGCCGGCGGAGGCCCGAACAGGGAACCTCTGCTTGACGGGAGCGCGGAGCCGGGAATATGATGGCACCGTTTTTCCTGCCAAGCAGCATCTCCGAATCGAACGCATGTGGAGGTTTTTCATGCGAGCGCTGACCATCTTTGTGTGGAGTGCGGGACTGGTCGCCGGCGCGCAAGCC
>CAYRII010000362.1:0-2640 GCA_964424245.1 uncultured Terriglobales bacterium
GCACGGCTGGAGCGACCAGGGCGTCTTCAACTTCGAGGGCGGCTGCTACGCCAAGTGCATCCGGCTCTCGCAGGAAAACGAGCCCCAGATCTGGAACGCGCTGCGCTTCGGCTCCGTGCTGGAGAACGTCATCCTCGATCCCGAGACCCGCGAGCCCGACTACAACGACGACCGCATCACGGAAAATACCCGCGCCGCCTATCCCGTAGATTTCATCGAGAACGCCGTCATCCCCGGCCTCGGCGGGCATCCCAAGCATGTGGTCTTCCTTACCGCCGACGCCTTCGGCGTCCTGCCGCCCATCTCCCGCCTCACCCCCGAGCAGGCCATGTATCACTTTTTCTCCGGCTACACGGCCAAGGTGGCGGGCACGGAGGCGGGCGTGGGCTCCGAGCCCCAGGCCACGTTTTCCACCTGCTTCGGCGCTCCCTTCCTTCCGCTCCGCCCCAAGGTCTATGCGGAAATGCTGGGCGAGCGCCTGCGTCGCCACAGCGCGCAGTGCTGGCTGGTGAACACCGGATGGTTTGGCGGGCCGTACGGAGTCGGCAAGCGCATGAACCTGCCTTACACGCGCGCCATGGTGCGCGCCGCCGTGGATGGCCGCCTCGACCGGGCGGAGTTTGCCGTGGAATCCTCCTTCGGGCTCAGCATTCCCACCGCCTGCCCCGATGTGCCCGCAAACCTGCTGAACCCGCGCAACGCCTGGGCGGACAAGGCCGCCTATGACAAGCGGGCCGCCGACCTCGCCGAGCGCTTTGCCAAAAACTTCGAGCACTTCGACGCCCCCGAAGCGGTGCGCGCGGCAGGGCCCGCGCCGGTGGCAAGGTGAGTTTGCTGCCCGTTTGAGCCGTGCGCTTTCATCCTGCGCGAGGTCCGGCCTCATCGCCTGAGATCGTTATGTATGCCCGAAAAATCCGCGTGCAGTACGAGGCCGGCGGCCGGCTTCAGCCCTGTCCTCTCAAATGGCTGGACAACTTTGCCATGCGCAACTTCACCAACTCGCCCGTTTTTGACGACACCCTGCCCGCGGGCGACGGCCTGCTGGAAATCGGCGCGCGCGTTCCCCTCGAGGAACTGAAAACGGCGATGGAAGACTGGTTTCGGCGAAAAAACTACCTGCCCAAGAATTCAGAATTGACCTTGCGGGAAGAGAAATAGGCGCGCCAGGGCGGCGGGCTACCAGGTTGGGTTTCGCAATCCGGGCAAACCGGCCCCGGTGATTAGCCCTTCCTTGGTGATCCTCATGATCATCAGCACGCGGTCATCCACGTGCGTGCCCTCCCGGGAAAAGTCCGCCACCTCTTCGAGCACCGCATCCACAATGCCCTGCGCGGACTTTTGCCGGTGGCGCGCCACCGCCGCCGCCAGCCGCCGCCAGCCGTACTCTTCCCCTTGGGCGTTGTCCGCTTCTTCGATGCCGTCCGTGCACAACACCAGCACGTCGCCGGGCTCCAGCTGCACCGAGCCCCGCGTGTACTCCGCTTCGGGAAACAGTCCCACCACCATGCCGCCCTCTTCCAGCTTCTGATGTTCCCCGCTGGAACCGCGCACCAGCAGCGGCGGCACGTGCCCCGCGTTGATGTAGTGCAGCCCGTTGCGCCGCGTATCCACCAGGCCCAGAAAGATGCTCAGGAACTTCTTCGACTTGGTGTCGTGGTGAATCATTTCGTTCAGGGAAAGCGCCAGCACCTCCAGCGAGTGCAGGTGCATCACCAGCGCCCGCAGCGTGGCCTGCAGGTTGGACATCACCATGGCCGAAGAAACGCCCTTGCCCTCCACGTCCGCCACCACCAGCAGCAGCGACTGCGGGCCCAGATGCAGAAAGTCGTAGTAATCGCCGCCCACTTCGTAGCAGGGTTCGTTGAGCACCGCCAGCTCGTAGCCGGGGACCACCGGCGGGCTGTCCGGCAAGAGCCCCCTCTGGATGCTGCGCGCCAGCGCCAGCTCCTTCTCCAGCCGCTGCTTTTCCAGAGCGTCGCGATGCAGGCGGGCGTTCTCCAGCGCCATCGCCATGTGTCCGGAGAGCTTGGTGAGGAAGTCTTCATCCTCGGCGGTAAAGCGCCCTTTGGACTTGTTCAGCAACTGGATCACGCCCACGATTTCGCCGGTACGGTGGCGAATGGGCAGGCAGAGCAGTGACCGCGTCTTGTACTGGAACTTGCGGTCGAAACTCGGATCGTGAAACTTGAGCTGGTAGGCGTCCTCCACGTTAATCACTTCTCCGCTCTCAGCCACGTGTCCGGCCACGCCATGTCCGAAGGGCACGCGAATCTCCTGGCGATCGAGCCCGGAGGCCACAATGGACCACAGCTCTTTCTGTTTCCGGTCCACCAGGAACACCGTGCCGCGGTCGGCCTTCACCTCCGTGCGCGCAATCTTCAGGATCAGGTCCAGCAGTTCCGCCAGGTCCAGCGTGGAATTCAGCAGGCGCGTGGCCTCGAAGAGCAGCGAGAGCTGGGTAATGGCTTTCTGGTCTTCGCGGGCGGCCCGGCCGGCGTGCACGGCTGCCCCGGCCACCTGTGCGCACAGCCGCCACCACTTGCGCTGGTCTTCCTCGGCCGCCTTCGCGCTGTAGAGCGCCAGCACTCCCGCCAACTGCCCCTGGGCCATCAGCGGATAGGCGGCAACACGCTCCTTGCT
>CAYRII010000363.1:0-2605 GCA_964424245.1 uncultured Terriglobales bacterium
GCGTGGTGAACGACTCATAGTCCTGCCCGCGCGCCGCCACGTAAGCTGCATCGCCCAGCATGCCTGCCAGGTAGCAACCCGCCAGCACGCAAACCGTAATCACCCATTTGCGCCGCGTGCCACTTCTCATGTTGGAAATCGTAGGCGCATCGGGAGGCGCGCGTCAATCTTCAAAAAGAAATGGCCCGGGCCTAACCCTTGAAGGCAAGCCCGGGCCAAATTCACGCTGTGCTTCTGACGCCAGCGTCCCGCTTATTGGCCCTGCTCTTTCTCCCGCTTCACCTCGGCTGCAGAGGAGTTAATCAGCCGCATGGCCGCCGCGGCCACACCTTCGAGCGCGCCGTGGCCGTTTCCGCCGGTGACCAGCACTTCTGGCACGAAGCGCGCGCGGCTCTCCGCCAGCGCGGTAATCGAGTTGACGAGCGCCGTGACGTTGGGACCGAGCGCGGCCACCTGCGCTTGGTAGCCGCGGGCACGAGCGAGCCCAATGGCCTCCACCTCAGCGCCCTTCGCGGCGCCGGTGGAGCGGATGTACTCCGCCTCGCCGCGGGCTTCCGCCACACGAGCTTCGGAGTTGTTGGTCTTGATGTCCACGCCCACCTTGGAGCGGGCCAGGTCCGCTTGCATGTCCGCCGTGCCCTTGGCGTTTTCCATCTGGATGCGCTCGTCCTGCGCAGCCCGCTGCTTGCGGAACGTCTCGATCTCCTGGTTGGCAATCTCGCGCTGCGTGAGAACGTTCACCAGGTCCTGTGGCAGGACGACGTCCTGGATGTAGACGCCCTTGGTCTCCACCTGATACTGGTCGAGCTGGGCACGGATGTGCTGGAAGGCTTCTTCCTGCACCTTCTGCCGGGTTTCGATGAAGCGGATGGCCGGCATGCTCTGCAGCTTGTCGCGGAAGTGGTTGCCCACCGCGGCCTGCAACACTTCGTTCACCAGGTTGCGCATGGAGCCGACCATGCTGATCACGCGCGGCGCTTTGGTGTCCGGCACGTGGATCTGCACCTGCAAGTCAATCTTGAAGACGAAGCCTTCATTGCTCTTCGCCACGATGGCTTGCAGTTGACGGTCGAGGTGATGCGCCTCGCTCACCGCTTCCGCCCAGTTCAGCGTGAGGATGGCCGTGGGCACGATCTCCGCTTCATAGCAACGCGGGTTCAGCGGGTACTTGCCGGTGCGCAGGGCCTCCTGCCAGATACCGCGATGTCCCGGCCGCACCAGTGAGCCGTACTTGAACTCGGCGCCCGACGTGTCTTGCGTGGCCTGGCCGACATAGGCCTTGACGATAGCCGTCTGGCCCTGCTGCACAACCAGCATCGGCACCAGCTCCACGCCGACGAGGAACGGATTCAGCGCGTAGGCGCCATAGAGCAGCGGGTCGTGCTGCAAGCCGATGCGCCCGCCGTTGTCCATGAACGCCTGAAAGTCCTGGTAGTTGTTGTGGACCTGGTTCTTGGTGCCGAGCAGCCGCTCGATGATTTCGGCATCGCCGGCGCCGGAGCGCTCCATTTCCGACACATCACTGAAGCCGCCGAGGCGGCTGGCGATGTCTCCGGAAGGCAGCGGATCACCTTCGTAAGTGGTCACGATGCCGACCATGTCCACCGTGGAGCCGTCTTTGCCGCGTGGTTGCGGCTCGATGCGAACCAGATCCAGTTGCGACGGCTGCAAGCCAAAGGCCTGCGGCATCAGACGGCCGTTGGGCGTGGCCTTGGCCCGCATCTCCGGCGAAATCGGCACGCCGTAGACCTGGCTCTTGGTGATCACCAGGAAGCCCACCGGATGAATGGGCAGCAGTGAGCCGGGAGCCAGCACTGGACGCTGTACGCCCTTCTGCCCGCCGCGCGCGATGAATCCGCGCACATCGGCGAAGTTGCCGAACTCGCGCCGGTACACGGCCGACTTTGCGCCAATGGGCAACGGCCTGCCCACTTGCGCGACAACCACGCCAATCTCACCGGCCGGGACTTGCACCCACGGGTGCTTGTCCACCGAAAAGATTAGCCACGGAACCCAACGCAAGCCAGGCATGAGCAGGTTGGCCTGGTAGCCGGCCTCGCCGTTGAGCGCGATCGGGTTGTCTTCGGCTAGTTTCTTGAAGCCGAAGCGCTTGGTGACCAGACCTACTTCCGTAGGGCCGATGCGCCGAAACGAAGCCAGCACATAGAGGCCAGCCAATGCGAGCAACGCGAGAACAGCCACACCAAGGGTCAACATGGACACACGTCTCCTCTCTGTCGCCGCGACCGCGTCTGTGGCAACACTTCGGGCTCTGCACCAGGCAAAGCCGCTGTTTCAGTGAAATCTAACTACGTTCTGTTCGGGAGCGACGCAGGGAGCAGGTCCACCCGGCGTTTGCACCCGGACAGACCGACTTTGGCTTGTTTCTACACATTCAGCAGTTTCCTGAACTGCTAATTCACTCTGCACTTTCGCGAGTGGCTTGTCAAGAAAAACCGGAAAAATCGGAAAAGAGACGCAGATTCAGTGAATTACGCGGTGGGTTCTTGCGCCCGCTGAAAAACAGGAACTGTTGTGCGCGTTCCTGCGGCTCGTGGCAGAATACGCGGTGAAGGAGGCACCATGAACGACGAGATTGGCAGCA
>CAYRII010000364.1:0-2587 GCA_964424245.1 uncultured Terriglobales bacterium
GCGCGCGTGCCAGCACAGCGTAATACTCCGGGTTGCGCGGGTCCCAGCGGATCGCCTCCCGGATCCCCTCGGGGGTGCGCTTGCGGAAGTTCCACTGCGCGACGGCCTGCGTGACGACCAGGTAGATGCAATAGAGCAACACACCCGAGAGCAACACCCGCCCTGCAACGCTCACCCACCGCTTCTCTGCCACCATTCTGCTCACTTCAACTCCGCGCTTAGATTCTTCCCGCGCTTTCTCATATTTGGATGTAGGGGCGCTGCTCTCGTCCTGCCTGTCCCGAGCGCAGCCGAGGGAAGCGTAGTCGAAGGACTTGTCCCGAGCACAGTCGAGGGATGCTGCGCCCGCCGCTTCTTCTCCTTCTCGTAGGGGCACAGCACGCTGTGCCCGAATCTCTGAGAGCCGCTGCTCTTGTCGTGCTTGTCCCGCCTGTTCCGAAAAGAGCAGCCGAGGGAAGCTCGGTCTTCCGCTCCCTCGGCATTGAAAGAATCTGTAATGCTATCCGCAATCGAAGCTGGATTCCATTGAGAATGTGTAGTCCGGGCGCGGACAGTGCGCCTCCGCTCTTCCAAAAAGAAAGCCCGGCGCAGCGCCAAAGCTGCACCGGGCCGGGGGCGAAGAGTTGGTACTGTGTTGGTCTATCTGATCGTGAACGGCAGCGGTGTATACGCGTAGCTCGGATCGGCCAGCGGGTGTGGGGAACCGCTTGTCGTGCAATTCAGCGTGGATCCGGCGGCGTACACCTCGGCGCCGAAATCAAACGTCCCGTCGGCAGGCAGCGCCGAAGCTAGCATGTTCCGGATGATGCCCATGTGCACGGTGATGAGCATGGTGTCTCCCGCCGGCACGGTGAGATTGCATAGGCAGAGGTGCTGGCCCTGCGGCGTTCCGCTGCCGAAGGCAGCCATGTTGAACGTGCTGGGATCCATGTAACCGGAAGTCAAGTAGACGAACACCGCGTTGCCGGGGTTGCCGTTGGGATTGGTCTGGAAGCTGGAGTCGAGTTCGATCTGGAGATCGAACGAGATGGGGGTGCTGCAAGTGTTCACCACCAGGATGTTGTCAGAGAGCTGCCCAAATGGATTGGTGGCGGTCACCTTGCCCTTGTTATTCACGTTGACGTCGGTGGAGGTGACAATCGTGGTGAAGGCTTGGTCAGTGAAGAAGTTGTACACACGCAGGCAGGCGGTGGGATGCACCAACTTGATGTGCACCTGCACGGTGGTCACCGTATCCAGGTGCGCGCCCTGCGGCGAGGTCACCATTTGCAAGTTGCCGATCAGGTCGGTCCCATCCAGGTTGAGGCTTGGGTCGCTCGCCACACTAGCCGGAATTGAAATCGTCACTATCGACGACCCGCTCCATCCGGTTCCCGACACGATAAAGCTGCTCAACAGCGGCGAAAGGACCAGGTTCGATGAACCAGTCTGCACCAGGTTCAGCGTAACCGGGTATGAGGTGGCCGGGTTGGCGGTGTAAGCCATGTCCATCATGTCCAGCTGGAAGCTGGCAAAGTTCCCGGAGGGGAATTGGAAGGCGGAAACCGTATAGAAAAGCTGGATGGTTCCGATGGCGTAGGTCCCGGAAGAGTATGGGGTGCCATTCTCCTTCATAATCGGGACCGGTGACCCTTGCGGCGTAACCGACGCTTTGACCGCGTCTTTCGCCAGGGCCTGCGGGGTGAGGCCCAGGACGAGCACAGCTAGAACCGCGCCCGCTAGAATTGCTTTTCTTGTCATTTTCTTGCGCTCCTTGTCACTAGAGAAATCTGTCCGCGCGTGGACGAATCTACAGGAGATCGAGCGCCAGGCCAATAGAGCACTAGTCTCAATCTAAGCCCAACGGACGTACAGTGGGAGAAGTAGGACGAAGGTACTACGCGGGCAGGCCGCCTAATAATCGCATTTGAGGGGGAAGTTACGCCGCCAGGGCCAGGCGGAAAAAACTCAACGCGGCGTCGCCCTGCTCGACCACGCGCACGCGCTCCAGATTGCTCAAGCGCACCGGCAACGTCCAGCGCTTTTCGTGCTCGACGATCACGCAGCCGCTGAGCGCCACCAGCCGCGAGCCGTCCAGGAACTCGAGCGACCGCTCATACTCGTCTTTCTCCTCGTACGGCGGATCGAGAAATAGAAAATCCGCGTGCCGGCGCCGCGCCGCCAGCAGTTCCAGTCCGCGCACCGCATCGATGGAAAAAATTTCCACGCCGGTTTCAATTCCGAGCGAGAGGAGATTCCTTCGAATCAGCGTCACCGCAGCGGGATACCGTTCGATGAACACGACTTCGCGTGCCCCGCGGCTGAACGCTTCGATCCCCACCGCCCCGGTGCCAGCATAGACGTCCACAAAGAAGCAGCCTTCCACTCCCCGCCCCAGGATGTTGAACAGCGTTTCGCGCAGCCGGTCGCTGGTGGGCCTCAACGCCTGCCCGCGCAGGCTCTTGAGCGGCCGGCTGCCATATTTTCCCGCCACCACCCGCACCCGGCTACCCCACTTGCGCCAGAGCGTAACGCCGCTGCCAGTTTGGCCCCAACTGTTCGAGCAGCCGCCGCAGCGCGCCCTCGCCCGCAGGATTGTCCACCAGCG
>CAYRII010000365.1:0-2586 GCA_964424245.1 uncultured Terriglobales bacterium
CCTCTATGAAGGTCGCGATGGTCTTACTGAACTCGGCCAAACTACCAGACGTATCGACTGTACTGGAGTATTCACGCCGCTGGACCGGTTTCGAACTCGCTTTGGACGACACAGAGATGTCGGAAAGCGAGATTGCGACGTTTCGCAGTGGTGACACGCTTCTCACCCTGGCGCTGATGCGCCTTCCGATACCGGCAAGCGAATTCGAAACTCTCGCGCCCATTTCCTGGCAATGGCCTGAAGCGGGAGAGGAGTTGAAGGAGCATCCTGCGCATCTTATCCTCGTCTTGCGGGGCAAGAGTTCCACTCTCGAACTTGCCTCGCTCCTGACGAAGTTCGCGGCGAGCGTCGCCGCCGCCAGTGACTCGATGGCTGTCTATTGGGGAGACGGCCCCGTGATTTACCCTCGCCATGCCTTTCTGCAGTTCTCAGAGATGCTAGCGGAAGGCAAGCTTCCGATCCCACTCTGGGTCGGGTGCTACCTTGGGGCGACAAGAGGAGGTTTCCAGTACCTTTTTACCTCGGGGATGGAGCAGTTCGGGCACCGAGAGATTGAAATGGAGACTGTTTCCAAACCGACAATGGACGAAGTTTCCCTCGTCTATGACCTTGCCAGCTATGTTTTGAGTGCAGGGAACGTTGTCCGTGATGGCGATACCGTAGGCGACGAAGACAAACCGATCCGCGTTAGTTACCGGGCATCGGTGTACGACTCAAGCCGCAAGGCCATGAGCCTATCCAGAGGCTGAGGCGTCAGTAGTCTTTCTCCGTCTCCAGCGCCGTGAGCACCTCGTCATCCACTTCCCACTTCTTGAGGATGCGGACGATGCTGCGCGTAGCGAAGCCGGCGCGCGCCAGGGTGCGGAAGATGCGCGCGGAATCTTTTCGCGTGGCGGGCTTCTTGAGGCGCTTGCGGGCCAGGAACTGCCGGGCGAGTTTCTCTTCGTCCACGCCGCTATAGGCCTCGCCGACGGCCTGCTCGATCAAGTCCCCGTGCACGCCGCGGGCCTTGAGGTCGGTCACTACGCGGTGCTTGCCGAGTTTTTGATTTTCGCGGCGCAGAGTGGAGTAAGTGGCGGCGTAAGCCGAGTCGTTCAGATACTTCTGCTCTTTGAGCTTGCGCACGACGGCTTCGACCAGCGCCCTACCGCTCTCATCCGGCACAACGCGCTGGCGCAGCAGGCGCTTGAGCTCGGCCACGGTACGCATGCGGCGGCCGAGCGCGCCCACGGCGTAGTCGTAGAGTGCGGCTTCGTCGAGCGGCTTGCGGGAGCGGCGGAACATGGAACGATTCTAGTACCGAGTTGCGAGTACCGAGTATCGAGTTGCTGACGTTCCAGGAAAAACAGGTACGCGGCCATAACGGGCGCGCGCGGAGAAGCCTGCAAAACACCGAAGGACGCAACCCTTGCGGGTTGCGTCCTTCTGTGGGGGAGGGACAAACTCAGCGCTGGAAGCCGCCAGCGCCCATTTCGCCGCGCGTGGATTCGGCGGTGGAGGCAATGCCGGAGACGCGCAGCTTGAAGTCGTCCGGGTTGGAAGCGTTTTCCAGCGCCACCTCGTAGCTGATCAAACTCTGCTGGTAGAGGTCGTAGAGCGACTGGTCGAAGGTCTGCATGCCGTACTGCGAGCCGCCGAGGCCCAGCGCTTCGTGGATGAGGCGCGTTTTTTCCGGCGTGATGATGCACTCGCGGATGTAGGCGGTGGCGATGAGCACCTCGACGGCGGGCACGCGGCCCTGGCCGTCGTGGCGGCGCACCAGGCGCTGGCTGACGATGGCCTTGAGCACCGAGGCCAGTTGCAAGCGGATCTGCTTCTGCTCCGGCGGCGGAAACACGGAGATGATGCGGTTGATGGTCTCGGTGGCGTCCAGGGTGTGCAGAGTGGAGAAGACCATGTGGCCGGTTTCAGCGGCGTGCAGCGCGGTGCCGATGGTCTCCAGGTCGCGCATCTCGCCCACCAGGATCACGTCAGGATCCTGGCGGAGGCTGGCGCGCAAAGCGGAGGCGAAGGAGGGCGTATCCACCTCGACTTCGCGCTGGTTGACGAATCCTTTTTTGTCGCGGTGCAGGAACTCGATGGGGTCTTCGATGGTGATGATGTGCTCGGGGAGCGTGGAGTTGATGCGGTCAATCATGGCGGCCAGCGTGGTGGACTTGCCGGAGCCGGTGACGCCGGTGACCAGCACCATGCCCCGGGCCTCGTCGCAGATCTGCTCGATGATCTTGGGCATGTAGAGCTCTTCGAGCGGGCGGATCTTGGTGGGAATGACGCGCAGGACGAGCCCCACGTTGCCGCGCTGCTGGAAGACGTTGACGCGGAAGCGGCCCAGGCCGGCGACGCCGTAGGCGAGGTCGAGTTCGGCGATCTCTTTGAACTTCTGCTTCTGGCGGTTGGACATCATGCTGAAGGCCATGTTCAGCATTTCTTCGGCGGAGATGCGGGGCTGGTCGCTCAGCGCCACCAAATCGCCGTCCACCCGCAGATGCGGGTAGTTGCCCACCTTCAGGTGAAGGTCGCTGGCCTTCCGCTCCATTGCAATGCGTAGCAGGTCATCAATATGCATGGGTTCAAGTCCGTGAGGAA
>CAYRII010000366.1:0-2582 GCA_964424245.1 uncultured Terriglobales bacterium
TGTACCGGCCGATGCTGCGCGCCGCGCACGAAGCCGGAGTGCGCGCCGTACGCAATCCTTTTGTGCCGCTCCGTCCCCTGGCCTTTGCGCACCTCATCCGACGGCCGCGGCTCTGGACGCGCTACTCCGAGTTTCGCTTCCTGCGCCGCTACAGCGCGGCGTTCCTGCGGCAGGTCGAGGAGCTGGACATGATGACTCCGGACGGCACGTTCGGCGCTGTGGTGACGGGAATGCTGGACCCGACGCTGCTCCGAGCCATTCTGGGCGCGATGCCGGAGGGCACATGGGAGCTGGTGTGCCATCCGGGGTACAACGATGCCGAACTGGGCGGCGTGCGGACGCGCCTGCGGGAATCGCGCGACGTGGAGCGGCGCATGATGACTTCCCCGGAAACGAAAGTGATGCTGGACGGGCTCGGGATTGAATTGATTTCGTACCGCGACCTGCAAAGCTGATGATTCACCGCCGAGCACGCCGAGAGCGCCGAGCAGTACTTTGTTATCCCGAACGGGGCCCTGCTTTTTGCATCATAGGCAAGAAAATGAGTCCATCGGCAATGACGGTCATCCAATTTCAATTCCGGGGACATGGGCCTTTCCCAACAACCAACGACTGACGGGCAACGACTGCGATGAAAATCGGCATCACATGCTATCCCACCTACGGCGGCTCCGGCGTGGTGGCCACTGAACTGGGGCTGGAGCTGGCGGAGCGCGGGCACGAAGTCCACTTCATCACCTACGCGCCGCCCATCCGCCTGACGCACCAGGATCCCAACATCCACTTCCACGAGGTGGATGTCTCGCTCTATCCGCTGTTCGAGTATCCGCCCTACGACCTGGCGCTGGCCACGCGCATGGCCGAGGTGGCGGACATTTACGAGCTGGACCTGCTGCACGTGCACTATGCGATTCCGCACGCGGTGAGCGCCATGCTGGCCAAGCAGATGCTGGGCGCCGCCCGCGTACCCCGCAAGCTTCCCTACGTCACCACGCTGCACGGCACCGACATCACGCTGGTGGGGGCCGACCGCTCGTATCTTCCCATTACGCGTTTTTCCATCGAGCAAAGCGACGGCGTCACGGCCATCTCGCAGTACCTGCACGACCGCACGGTGCAGGAGTTCGGGGTGCGCAACGAGATCCGCGTCATCCACAACTTTGTGAACTGCGATACCTACCTGCGCGATGCCGGCGCCGGCGCGCGCCGCGCCGAGTACGCGCGCGACGACGAGCGCATCCTGGTGCATCTCTCCAATTTTCGCCCGGTCAAGCGGCTGCAGGATGTGGTGGAGGTCTTCGACCGGGTGCGCAAACAGATTCCCGCCAGGCTGCTGCTGATGGGCGACGGGCCGGAGCGCTCCACGGCGGAGTGGATGGTGCGCCACAAGGGCATACAGGACAAGGTGGAATTCCTGGGCAAGCAGGACCAGGTGGCGGAGAAGCTGGCGGTGGCTGACCTGATGCTGCTGCCCAGCGAGCTGGAGTCGTTCGGCCTCGCGGTGCTGGAGGCCATGGCCTGCGAAGTGCCCTCAGTGGCCACGCGCGTGGGCGGAATTCCCGAAGTGATCGACCACGGCGAGACCGGAATGCTGGCCGACGTGGGCGACGTGGAGACCATGGCGCGCTACGCCCTGGAACTGCTGGGCGACGAAGACAAGCTGCGGGCCATGGGCCGCCGGGCGCGCGAATCGGCCAAAAAGCGCTTCTGCGCCTCGGGCATCATCCCGCAGTACGAGAATTACTATCGCTGGGTGCTGGAGCGCGTCTCGTAGATTGCGACATCACTCGCAAGGCTCCTGAAGCGCAGCCACCAGCGCCTCGGCCGCCCCGAACAGCAAGTTGGCGTCTGGGTTTTCGGGATAGGCGCGGGGCGCTTCCATCAACGCCGGATACTCAAATATTTTTTCCGCATAGTACTTTGATGCTCGGCGTATTTCGGCGATCTGAGGCTCTTCTAATTGAACCAGATCAGAAAGACCCTGCTGCTCCGCCTCGTCCAAGAGGTTCTCAAGGTTATGGCCGAGCTCGCCCCCGGCTAGTTCCCTAAGGGGGCGCCCTTTGAGAGACAAGAATGCCTTGAGCGCCAATTCCAACGCGTGGCAAATCAAGTATGTGCGGGCTGGACTGAACGGAACGTCGGTTCGTACTGATAATGTGGCCGCGGACAAGAAATCAGACGCATATGTATGCAACATAACCGGGCCCATGGGCACGTTCATGCCAGCAATCCGCAAAGTTTCACAGTCTGCGTGCTTCTTCGCCGGGCTTGCCTTCCGGACCTTGCCCAAGTTCCATGTCTCCTTTGTGGTTACCGCTGCCCACTCCCGCGCGCCTCGTAGATTGCGGCGACGACGGAGCTGGTTTCCGGGCTGATTTCGCTGGCTTGCAGGACGGGCAGCTCCAGCGTAACCGAAGTGCCACCCTCGGGGCGGTCTTCGATGCGAATTCTGGCGGAGTCGCCAAAGAGCACGGCGAGGCGCTCGGCGACGTTGGCCACGCCGATGCCGGTGCCTTCCTCCGCAGACTCCTGCCGCAGTCCCACTCCGTCATCCTCCACCTCTAGCACCAGCGTGTTGCCGG
>CAYRII010000367.1:0-2578 GCA_964424245.1 uncultured Terriglobales bacterium
TGAGCGATTGACTTTCTCGCGTTGGTCAACGCGAAGCTGCTGGACAAGAAAGTCACCGTCGAGGATTCCTGTCATTACAGCGCCCGGCCCATTCGGATCCAGTTCGAGAGTGGCAAAGTCAAAGAAGTTCGGCCGGCCACAGCCCGCGTTTTCTATGGCGGCGGTTGAGGGCTTAACAACCTCTTCAGTTCGGAAGAGGACGCGCACAAATGGCAGGCCACCCATCCTGAGCTTGCAGACCGCCAGTCTTACGGTATCCAGGAATACATGGATAAGCTTCGGCGCGGTGAAATTCGGTAGGACACGATGCAAAGCCGGCGCCCTGTTGGCGGGGAGCCTTATCGGGTTGCAGGTCGTTGGCTGGATGCTCGGGAGCGCCTCCTCCGCCCGGCTTCAGGAGTTTGCTGACCTTCAGCAGTATCCCGCCACGACGGTGTTGCCGATGCTGCTGCTGGGGGCGCTCTTCGCGGGCGTGACGGAAGAAGCCGGGTTCCGGGGATACATGCAAGTCCCCATCGAGGAGCGCCATGGCCCGGTCGCAGGGATCGCGGTTCCCGCTCTTCTATTTGCCGTTGCCCACCTATCACCGTTTGCTTTCCCTGGGCTTTTTCTGGGGGGCGCGGGGTGGGGAGCTTTAGCATACCTCTCAGGGTCGATTCTTCCAGGCATCGCCTTTCATGCTCTGGTGAACGCAAGCGTTTGGATATGGCTATGGCGGAGCCCAGAAGCGGTGCAGGGCATCGCGGCCCTGCATGCCGCGCAGTCAGGGAACACGGCTTTTCTTGTGGCTTCCGGTTCCACGATGCTTCTCGCCGCAGGTGCGATCGCTGCCCTCTGGAAGCTGGCGCGAGTGAAGAGTTAATTGAAAGAGTAAAACTTCAGGCGAATGCGGCGGGGCGCAAAGTTTTCCTTCGGCCTTGACTCTAGACTAAACTCCAGAGTCTAAGATGGTGCTTGGAGAGAGCCATGCAGATTGGAAAGGTGGCGCGGGAGACGGGGCTGAGCGTAGATGCGATCCGCTTCTACGAGCGCAGCGGGCTGCTGCCGCATCCGCCGCGCAGTGAGGGCGGCTACCGCCTCTACTCGGAAGGCGACGTGGCGTCCCTGCGCTTTCTGCAGCAGATGCAGTCGCTGGGGTTCTCGCTGGCAGAGATTCGCGAACTGCTTACCCTGCGGCGCGGCGATGCCCACGCCTGCGAGCACGTGCGCGACCTGCTGGATGCGAAGTTGTCCGCCGTCCGCACGAAGCAGAGCGAGCTGCGCAAGCTGGAGCGCGAATTGCGCCAGGCGCGGGGCCGCTGCTGCAGCGCACTGCGGAAAAAGAGTCCCGGCGCGCACCGCTGTCCGGTGCTGAACAGCGCAGCCCGCGGCGATAGGAGCCAGATATGATTTCAGAAAAAGTAGGTGTTGTTGGGGCCATCGGTTCCGCCATTGTGGCGTCCATCTGCTGCATCGGGCCAGTGGTGCTGGCAGGGCTGGGCATTGGAGCGGTGGCCGCGACGCAGACGTTCGCTCCGTATCGCCCGTTGTTCTTGGCAATCACTGCCGTTTTCCTCGGTGTGGGTTTCTACTTCGCTTACCGCAAACCGAAGCAAGCCGCGTGCGGTGGGCAGGTTTGCGAGACGCCACGGGTGGCTCGTTGGGGACGGCCGCTGCTGTGGGCGGCGACGTTGATCGTCATTGCGCTCGTGGCGTTCCCCTACTACTACGCGCCGTTGCGCGGGGCGCTAGTGGAGCAAGCCCATCCGAGGGTGGACGCCGCCGGCGCAGCACAGGTGGCGACGGTGGAACTGGAAATCAAAGGGATGACTTGCGAGGGGTGTGCGGCTGCGATCAAGGACAAACTGCTGGAAATGCCCGGCGTTGCGGCTGCCGATGTGGACTATCCCGCGGGGCACGCACGCGTGAAGTTCGATCCCGTGAAGACCGACCCCTCGAAGCTTATGGCTGCAATAGGCAGCCTTGGTTATGAGGCGTTACTGAGAGGTCAGAACAAGGAAGAAGGCAAACAGACAATGGGAGGAGGAAAACAATGAGGAAGATACTGGCGTTAATCGCCTTCGCGATGACGTTTACCGTGGGTGCGGGCTTTGCGTCGCAGGAGAAGCAGGCTGGACCCGGCACGACCAAACTCCAGATCGCGCAGTGTGCCCTGAAGGTGAGCGGCATGACTTGCGGGGGTTGTGCCGACCAGGTAAAGGACCGGCTGGTGAAGCTGGAAGGAGTCAAAAGCGCCGCCGTGGATTACAAAACGGGGGACGTGAAAGTCGAGTACGACACGAAGAAAACTACTCCCGAGAAGATCGTAGCGGCTTTCAACGAAGGTAAGGGCAGCTTCCAAGCCAAGGTTGCTGAGAAGAAGTAATACGGATAGAGGCACGCGCAACGACACCCCGGCGCCCGGTACGGAAGGAAGGAGTGTGTATGAGTGAATGCTGTTCGGTTGGCGAGTTGAGGAAGGCTGCTTCGGAGGTGGCGGCTTGCCCGGAAAGTGGCACGCGCAGCAAGCGGGTGGGCATTCAAACGGTCCGCGCGCTGGTTCGTCACTTGCCACTTGGGATGCCTCATGTGCAGTACT
>CAYRII010000368.1:0-2575 GCA_964424245.1 uncultured Terriglobales bacterium
AGTGCCGTATCAGTTCGAGCTGCCCAAGTGGCACGAAATGGGCGAGGGCATCGCGATCCCGAGCATCGCCGCGGGACACCAAATGCACGACCCGCAGAACGGGCAGGCCGGCGGGTTCCAGCCCGCCCGCAATCCCACCTTCAAGAAGTTCTCGACGCGCACGATGCGCCCGGTGGTGAACTTCGACACCTGCATCAAGTGCACGCTGTGCTGGCTGCAATGCCCGGACTCCTGCTTCGACGTGACCCCGGACGGCCTCTACGACGCCAACATGCAGGCCTGCTGCGGCTGCGGCGTGTGCGAGGCGGTCTGCCCGGTGAACGATTGCGTGACCATGGTGAACGAGGTCGCCTTCGGCGACAACTCCAGCCAGTGGGAGATGTGGCGCGGGAACAAGGAAGGCTACCAGGGCTGGCTCAAGGAAAAGATCGCCAACAAGCCGCAGCGGTCCCACGGCTTCCGGTACCGCGGCCAGTATCAGGAACAGATCGCCCAAATGGCGGAAGTCGCAGGCAGCAAGGGCAACGGTGAGAAGGTCTGGACCAACCCAGCGCCGGAAGCGCCCGGCGCATAACGAGGCTTTTACTAGAAGTTATTGCATAACCTTCTGGAAGCAGTTTTAAGGGCACGGTTTCAACCGTGCCGAATCGGTGGACTGAAAAGTTCGGCTTCAGCCGCTGAGGGCCACAAGACGGACCTCCGGGGCTAAAGCCCGGATTCTCCCGACTGGCTGTGGGCACGCCTGAAGGCGTGCCCTTACGGTACTTCAAAGAGGTTACGCAACAGCTTCTAACCAAACATCGTGGAGAGAAAACGGAATGGCAACTACAGTAGCAGTCGAGAAAGAGAAGAGCACCGAGAAAACGGCTCTGATTACCGGGAGCGAGGCGATTGCGGTCGCCTGTAAGCTGGCCGACGTGGACGTGATCACGGCCTACCCGATCCGCCCCTATGACACGGTCATGCAGTACGTCTCGAAACTCGTGGCCGACGGGGAGATGGATTGCGAATACATCGTGGCCGAGGGAGAGCACTCCCAGTTTGAGATCGTGAAGCACGCCTCGGCCGCGGGCGCGCGCGTGTTTTCCGGGTCGAGCGGCGTCGGATGGATGTACGCCATGGAAGCCCTGACGGTGACGCCGGCGCTGCGCATCCCGATGGTGGTCATGGTGGGCAACCGCGCGCTCGACGATCCGGGCGCCTTCGGCGTGGAGCACAATGACGCGCTGACGGTGCGCGACCTCGGCTGGCAGCTCGTCTGGGTGGACAGCGCCCAGGAGGCGCTCGACACCGCCTTGATCGCCTACCGCGTCGCCGAAGACCGCCGCATCTTTCTGCCCTGCGCCATCAGTTGCGACGGCGCGTTCCTGACCCACTCCCAGGCCATCGTCAAGATCCCGTCGCAGGAGCAGGTGGCTTCCTTCCTGCCCCGCTACGACCGGGGCGACCTCCTGCTGCATCCCGACAACCCGATTACGGTGGCCCCGCAAGGCAATGAAGACTGGGTCATGGAGATTCGCCGCCAGAACTACGCGGCCATGGAACGCTCCCCGGGCGTCATCCGGGAAGCCTACGCCGACTTCGAGCGGACCTTCGGGCGCTCCTACGGCAACCCCTTCTTCGAGGAGTATGAGACCGCCGACGCCGAGGTCGTGCTGATGGGCATGGGAACGATTTCGATCTCCGCGAAAGTGGCCATCCGGCAGATGCGCAAGGAAGGCAAGAAAGTGGGATTCATCCGGATGCGCTGGTTCCGCCCCTTCGCCGGGGAAGAGCTGGCGAAGTCGCTCAGCCGCTTCGCCGCCGTGGGCGTCGTGGACCGCGACTACTCGTTCGGGTCGCCGTACATGAGCGGCGTGCTGACGAATGAGGTGCGCAGCGCGCTCTATTCCTCGCCCGGCAAGAAGCCGCCGGTTTTGGGCTTCATCTGCGGCCTCGGCGGACGCGAAGTCACCATCCCCGACGTGCGCCGAATCACAGAATCCGTCTTCCAGGCTGCGGACGGAAAATCGCAGCCCCTGACGCAGTGGATCGGATTGCGAGAGTAAGCGATCGTCTCTGAATTGGATCGTTCCGGACTGTAAGGGCACGGTTTCAAACCGTGCCGTAACAGCCGGCGCCCCAGGCGGTTTCAACCGCTGAGGGAAAAGGCCCTCAGGGGCTGAAGCCCGACCCAGGAGTGGGTTTTTGCGGCATGGCTGAAGCCATGCCCTTACGTCGAACTTAGACAGACACTGCCGAATGAGCAGTCGCTGGCCGGGTTTCGACTATCAGAAAGGATGAGAAGACCATGGCTACCTATGTGCAAATTGATCCGACGCAGACTTTGGAACCCTTCAAAGGAGTCAAGAAGCTGCCCTTGGATGAGTTCTTCACTTCGGGTCACCGCACCTGTCAGGGCTGCGAGTCGGCTCTGGTGATGAAGATGATGGTGAAAGCGGCCGGCCCGCGGACGATCGTGCTGGGGAGCACCGGCTGCATGTACGTGGCCAACACCACGTATTACAGCACGTCGTGGGTGGTGCCGTGGATGCACACGCAGCTCGGCAGCAGCGGCTCGGCGGCGCTCGGCACA
>CAYRII010000369.1:0-2565 GCA_964424245.1 uncultured Terriglobales bacterium
ACGAACAGAAATTTCTGACTCCTGTGGTGCCGGGTGTGATCGGAGCAGCAACTGCCACATAATCCTCGCAATGTTTTTGCTGGCATACTCCCACAACCCGGAAGCGGTATCCAGAATGTGCGCACCATGCATCGCCGGTGCAACTTGGGTCAGCCAAGCGCTCACTTAGGAGACCCGCGCGGTCTGCGGACTCTGTACCTGTTCCGCCGGGAGGCGGGCCGAGCGTGGCGAGGTTGGGGGCAAAGCCTCGCTCCTCATAAGTCGCCGCGTAGGTCACCTGGGCGACGTTTACAGTGCGCAGGTTGCCGACTGCGCTTGTTTCATTGGCTGTGATTCTCGCGCGCAACAAGTTGGGAATGGCGATGGCCGCCACGACTAAGACCACACCGACATTAGCTGCAGGGTTGGTGGTCGATTGGCGGATGGCTCTTTCCTCCCCGTCCACCCAGACCACCAATGGCGGCGCTTCCGCAGAGCTTTGCATCACCGAGCTCGCGACGCCGGGGCCCAGCCGCTGCATCTGCATTGCGGTGATCATCGTCGGACTCAGATATAGCATTCCCGAAGCTTCTGGCGAGTGGCCGGGTGGCAGCGACGCCCGGAGTTTGCCGGATCTCCCCAGGGATTCCCCGGAACGGTGGAGACGGACCGAGTCCGCAACCACGTCGCGGCTCGAACCGATCGCCAGGTATCCGTCCACCAGCGAATACGCGATCTCCATAGGGGTCTGTCCAGACGGGATTTGAATTGAATGGTAGGTGACCCCTCCCTCTTCTTCACGCTGCACCGCGAACGGCGCTGCCGCAAGTAACGTATCCAGAGCTTGCCGCAAGGACTCAGTATCTTTGACTCCGAGGATGGCTCTCCAAGCAGGCTGTGGCGGAGCCACACTTTCCAGTTCCAACGTGATTTCACCGCCCAAGTGGCTGAGCAGGTCGTCGCGCAAGCTGAGATGCAAGGCCTGCTCGAGTTGACCAAGCCCCGCAAATGCGTTCGGATTGGAAGGCGTCGCCAGCCCTTTCACCTCGTCAAATATCTGCGCTGGGTTACTCAGGGCCACGGTGAATGCCATCATTGCCTCGGGAGATACAAAATCCAGGCTGCCCAGGGGGCGGGACTTCGCCAGCCAGGCAGGAATCCCATGCCGCGGAGCGGTGAAGCTCACCTCCGATTGGCTGACAATGGTGCCGGCTATGTCCTTGTGCGCCCAGACAAAGTACTCCACCTCAGCAAAGCCGGTGCGTTGGAAAGTGGGATCTTGCCTCACCGCGGCGGGGATCTCCTTCAGGAGTTCCTGCAAATCTACAGCGACAAAAATGGTCAGGCCGCCGCGATACTCCTGCTGGGACCGCTGCGCAAATGGTGCAGAGCCGAACTCGCGACCGCCCGCGTCCAGACGGGCGCTAAAACCGCGAAGCGTGGCCAAATCCTGTGCGGCAATGACAAAATCCGGCCGCACGAGCACCAGTAGACCTTCGAACCGGGCGTCGGGCCTCGCCGCAGCCATCTCCGCCGGGTCGAACACGCGCACTGCCAACTGGCCGCCAAGTTCCTGCACCATCTGCCGAAGGAACTCCCGCATGCCTGGCTTTCGGACTTCGGCAACCGCCAGCAGGCGGGGCTCCTTGGCTTCTATGGTTGCCGATACAACAATCTCCTCGCCTAGATACTGGTGGAGCTGGGAAAACTTTTGCACGGAAGACTCCAGCTTGGGCCCTGTCGTGGCCATTTCGCCGTGCTGCCACCATTCACTCAGGGCCGGGCTATGCCGCATCTCCTCCCGGAAGATTTCCAGCGCCTGGTTCGCGGTCTCGCCATAGTTTGGAAACGCGGCATAAAAAAACGTCGAAGTCGGAAGCAAGGGCAAAAGGCGGCTTTCGGTCCGCGCCGCAGGAAACTGGACGCCGTTGTAAAGCTTCTCAAGCAACTGCCCAACTTGCTCCGCCAACCCTGGATACTTCTCCTGGCTTTGTGACATCGGCGGCTTGCCTACATTTACCGGGGTCTCCTGGGCGGCGCATGCGAGCCCGCCGAAGCAGATCGCCATAACTACCGCTACGCATTTGCAAAAATGCCGCCGACCCGGCCGGAACGCTTTCACGGTTTCCATTCATTTCCCCCGTCTGGAATGGCTCAAGATAGACGGTGTTCACCATTTCTGCAATCAGAAACCATACCGGGCTTACAATCCTTCGTCAGAGAACAGAAGTTCCACATTGACATGAGCGCGCGGGCAAACGTAGGTTGACGAGGGTTGCATCTGAACCGCGCCACAGGTGGTGTGCGCTGAGTCCCATCCGGAGGTGACCATGGACAGCCGAATCTCGCGCAGGATGCTGCTGAAAATGGGTGCGGGCGCCGCAGCCTTCGCGCATACAGCACGGCCGGGGAATGCTCAGCCGGACGCCGCCTGCACGCCGGCAGCGACACAGGGTATGCCATCGGCCCCGCCTCAACCCGCTACTGTAAACGGCCGCATGGTGGCGCTCACCTCGACCAGCGACGTGATTGTGCCGCCGCCGGGGCGCTCCTTCATGAAGTTCAGCTTCGATTTTCCTGAGCCTT
>CAYRII010000370.1:0-2559 GCA_964424245.1 uncultured Terriglobales bacterium
AACCTGCTTGAGAATCCGGCACCCGCCCTCTGGGCGCCATCTTCCCGCATCGCGCCGGCCGAGTCAACCGCAAACGTCCCGTGCAGCAGCCGCTACCGTCCGAAGACAGCGGTTACCAGCTCCGTATCCATGTATTCGGTCACTTCGACAATCTTGGCGTCGCGGATTCTGAACACATGGCAGTAGCTGTTGTTGTACAGTCGCCCGTCCCTGGTGGTCGCCTTCCCGCTCGCCTCCACCACGACGAAGTCCCCCTCGGCGACCATGTGGTGAATGGTTGTGATGATGCCCGCTTGCAGTTGACCAAAGAGAGGCCCGACAAGCTTCTCCACAACTTCTTTCTTGCCGGTGTAGGTTCCGGAGTATCGCGTTGCTCCGATGTTCGTCCAGGTAACGCCGTCCGCCAGCACCTCCAGGGAGCTCCCAAGGTCACCCCGGTTGCTGGCCTCGAAGAAGCCCCGGACGAGCTGTTTGTTTTCGGCGAGACCCATTCCTCATCCTCCTGAGGTGTAGCAGCGCGGTTTCAGCGCCGGGCCTTCCATCTCGGCGCTCTGTAGCGGCAGTCTGCGACCGCCGCCGGGCTTTCCCCTCTCGGCGCTCATAGAGCGCCGCTACAGGCCGCTACCGGTAGCGCTTCAGCTCCTGCTCGATTTCGCGGTCGGCCGTGCGCCGGCGGACTTCCTCGCGGCGGTCCCAGACCTTCTTCCCCTTCACCAGCGCCAGCTCGCACTTGGCGCGACCGTTCTTGAAGTAGAGCCGCACGGGGACGAGCGTCAGGCCTTTTTCTTCCACGCGCCCGCGGAGCTTGCCGATCTCTTCGCTGTGCAGCAGCAGCTTGCGCTCGCGCAGCGGGTCGTGGGAGGCGTAGCCGGAGTGGCTGTAGGGGCTGATGTGGCAGTGGATGAGCCAGGCCTCGCCGCGGCGGACGAGCGCGTAGGCGTCGCGCAGGTTGGCCCGGCCCTCGCGCAGCGCCTTCACTTCCGTGCCGGTCAGCGCCAGCCCCGCCTCCAGCCGCTCCAGCACGTGGTACTTGTAGGGGATCTGCCGGTTCTCGGCCACCACCTTGCGACCGGGCGGCGCGGGGGCCGGCTTGGACTTACCCTTGGCCATAGCGCAATGGTAGGGCGAGAAGGTCGCGGCCGCAAGAAACAAAGCCGCGCAAGAAGTTCAGGCCGACAGCTCTTTGCGATAGATCACGAAATTGCGGGTCACGCGCCCGCCCAGCTTTTCCGCCGTGCGCCGCGAAGCCCAGTTGTCGTCAAGCACGACCGTGTAGCTGCCCGTCTTGTAGCCCCGGTCGATCATGGCGAGGTAGCTCCTCGCCGCCAGCGCTAGGTTGAGGCCCCGGCCCCGATGGCTTTGCTTGACGCCGATGATCAGGAGCACGCCGTGATCGATGGCGCGGAGGTGGCGGGCAAATTCCGAGGGATCCTGCGGGGTCGGCTGGTCGCGCAGCCGGTGGAGCGCTTGGTTCAGGTCCGGCAGGCAGAAGACGAATCCCACCGCCTGGCCCTCGACCTCGGCAAAGCCGGTGAACTCGGGAACCAGCAGCTCCTTCAGCGTCCCCGTCAATCCCTGCATCTGCGCCAGGGTGAAAGGGGGCGAGCCCCAATGGGCCGCGAAGCTCTCGTTGCACAGCTCAGCGAAGATGGCCGTCTCTTCCACCAGGCGGCCGAAATCCCAGGAACGCAGACGGGCGCCCCCGTGCGTGACACGCTCCACCATCTCCCGGTAGCGCGCCGCCAGCTCCGGCGTGAAGGCGATCTGGTATTGCACCATGCCGTGCTCGGTGCGGAAGGCGGCGTTCTTGATGTAGGCGTGATAGTAAGGCGGATTGTACGTGTGAAAAATGGTGGGCAGAGCATCGTAGGCATCGATCGTCCAGGGCAACTGCCACCCGTAGAGGAACGAGGCGCGCGCCACCCGGCAGTCCTGCCCGCGCAGCCACTCGCAGGCGCTTTGGAAGAGAGCCTTGACCGCGCCATCACCGCCGGGCAGCGCCTCAAAAAAGAGCAGGTGACCTGTCTGCTCTTTCCAGTGGCGGTTGTAAAGGTCATCCACAAGTGCGGTCAGCGTGGCCACAACCCGGCCCCCGTCTTCGACCCAGAACGGTTGAACGTGCCAGTGCGTCCCCGCGGCCTTCTGCCCACCGAGAAGGTCAATCTGGTGGTGCGTGTCGGGAGGCACCCAGTAGGTATTCCGGCGGTAAACCTCGCGAGCGAAGCTGGCGTACCGTTCAAATTCGTCGGAGGTATGGAGTTCGCGAACTAGCACGCTCGAATCCAATAAGGAAGTTGCAAAATTATACACCGATGCACCAAGATCGAGCGCCGCGCAATTTTTCGTCCGAAAAATCCGCAGAAACCGCCAGCACCATAGACAGACCTGCAAGCTAGATGGGATGGATACGTCCCAAGCGTCTCCGGAGCGAAGCGAGACACCAACGGACCGTGCGGATTGTATAACATGACGCTTTCCCCAGGCCGGTTCCGAGCTGTGGAAAACTAGGGGTGCCTACACACAAGGTATCCCCCCTTCGAGTCGAGGAAGTGGTCCAAG
>CAYRII010000371.1:0-2559 GCA_964424245.1 uncultured Terriglobales bacterium
GAGGCCGTGTCCGTGCTGCACGACAATTCGCGCCCGTCCACCGCGCGGCGAAAAGGCAAATTCCTTGAAAGACAACACCGACGCCCTCAAGGCGCGCGCGACAAATGAGCATCGCGATCAATCTCTCTGGCAGAATCACCCTCATTACTGGCGCATCCCAAGGCATCGGTGCGCAGATGGCCCGCACATTTCACGGCGCGGGCGCGACGGTGGTGTTGAACCATCCCGGCCTCGACAACACAGGCGCCGATGCGGAGAAGATCGCCGCCGAGTTGAACGCCACGCGCCCGGCCAGCGCGCACGTCGCCGCCGCGGACGTTTCTCAGCCTGACGCCGTGCAGCGCATGATGCAGGAGGTGAAGCGGCGGTTGGGCGGAATTGATTTCCTTATCAACAACGCCGCCATCATCCGCGACCGGACCATCGCGAAGATGTCGCTCGACGAATGGAAGTCGGTCCTGGATGTGAACCTGAGCGGCGTCTTCCATTGCTGCAAGTTCGGCCTTGAGATCATGCGCGATGGCGGCGCCATCGTGAGCCTCGGCAGCATCTCAGCCGTCCAGGGCTTCTACGGCCAGGCCAACTACGCCGCCGCCAAAGCCGGTGTGCAGGCCCTGATGCGCGTGGTGAGCCGCGAGGCCGCGCGCCGCGGAATCCGCGCCAACGCCATCGCGCCCGGCGTAGTTGATACCGCGATGGCCGCGACAATTCCTGAAAATGTGCGCGCTGAAATGATAAGGAACATTCCCCTCGCCCGCATCGGCGCGCCGGAGGAAGTGGCGAATGTCGCGCTCTTCCTTTGCTCTCCGCTGGCTTCCTACGTTACCGGCCAAACCATCGAAGTCAACGGAGGGTGGAGAGGATGAACTGAAAAACGGATCGGGGATTTAACAGGAGATAACAGAGGAAACAGAGAGACAGGATTTCTTTGAGAACCGAATCGCCATCCACAGACACCCAAGGGCGAGGATCATCCGAAATCCGTTTTCAGCTAAAGCGCCTCACCCTCTGTTCTCTCCGTTTCCTCCTGTTCAGATTCACTGCCGCTTCAAGGATGACTTGAAATGAGAGGCGCCGCGCGCATCACGTCCGCGACCGACGCGGTCGCCGCAATTCCGAGTGGCGCGACGATCGCGGTGAGCGGCTTCATTGGCGCAGGCCATCCCGAAGCGCTGACTGCCGCCTTGGAACAGCGCTTTCTCGCCAGCGCCGCGCCGCGCGATTTGACCTTGCTCTACGCCGCCGGCCAGGGCGACCGCGAACAGCGCGGCTTGAATCGCCTCGCGCACGCCGGCCTCTTGAAACGCGTCGTGGGCGGGCATTGGAATCTCGTTCCCAAGCTCAGCAAGCTCGCGCTCGAAAACCAAATCGAAGCCTACAATTTTCCGCAAGGCGTCCTCTGCGTCTGGTTCCGAGAAGTCGCCGCCAAGCGGCCGGGCGTCATCACCAAAGTTGGGCTGAACACGTTCATCGATCCGCAACAGGGCGGCGGGCGCCTCAACGCGCGCACGATCGAACCTCTGGTCGAACGCCTCACGCTCGACGGCGAGGACTGGCTGCGCTACCGCACTTTTCCCGTGACCGTCGGCCTCATTCGCGCCACCACCGCCGACCGCCGCGGCAATCTCAGCCTGGAACGCGAGGGGATCATCGGTGAAGTCTTGCCCATCGCGCAGGCGGCGAAGAACCACGGCGGCATCATCATTGCCCAAGTCGAGCGCGTCGTGGACCGAATCGCCGACCCGAAGTCGGTGCGCGTCCCTGGCGCACTGGTGGACTACGTCGTTATTTCGGAGCCAACGCAACACGCACAAACGTTTGCTGAGCCATTCAACGAAGCCTTTGTGGTGTCGCGAGCACCGGCCCCGCTAGAATCCGCAAGGGTCGCGGATCCTTCTTCCACGATCCAGTCCACGCAGGCTTGCGAGCGCAACATCATTGGGCGGCGCGCACTCATGGAAATCCGCGCGGGCGACATCGTGAACCTCGGCATCGGCCTGCCCGAAGGTGTCGCCGCTGCCGCCGCGGAAACCGGGCGTCTCCGCGAGTTCACACTCACTCTTGAGAGCGGCCCGATTGGTGGCGTGCCGGCCACAGGGTTGAGTTTCGGCTGCAGCCATTACCCCGAGGCCATTGTGGACCAGCCGTCACAATTTGATTTTTACGACGGCGGCGGACTCGATGTCGCCGTGCTCGGCGCAGGCGAAGTGGATGCGGAAGGCAGCGTGAACGTGAGCGCGTTCGCGGGCCGTTTTGCGGGAGTCGGCGGCTTCGTGAACATCGCCCAGAGCGCGCGGCGCGTGGTCATTTGTTGCGCCTTCCGCGCGGGTGGCCTCGAAGTGTCGGCCCAAGCCGGCGCGTTGCGTATCGTGCGCGAGGGACAGCATGCGAAGTTCGTCAATCGCATTCAGCAAGTGTGCTTTCATGGGCCGTCGGCATTGGCACGCGGGCAACAAGTGCTCTACATCACCGAGCGCGTGGTGTTCCAGCTCACACGTGCCGGCGTCTCGCTCGTCGAACTCGCGAATGGTGCTGATTTGCAGAAGAACGTTCTAGAAC
>CAYRII010000372.1:0-2554 GCA_964424245.1 uncultured Terriglobales bacterium
GCACCTGGCCGTCCAGGCAGAAGACGTCGGTGTAGTCATCCGTGCTGCGGAAAATAAACTCGGTGCCCACCACTCCGGCCACGGCCTGGCGCGAGCGCACCTGAAAATCCGCGCCGGTCTTCGCCAGCCGCACCACCGTGGCGCGCATCCGCCCGTAGGAAAGTTCGAGCGCGGTGCGCTGCGCGGCGGCGTCGTGCTCGAGCACGCGCAACTCCGACTCCGAACCCACGTTCAAAATCGAGCCGTCATTCAATCCCAGCCGCGCCCGGCCGCCGCGCTGCGTGCGCACCACGTCCTGCCAGAAGACAGGACTGAGCCGCTGGGCCTCCGCCGGCGCCGCCGTCCCGTGCACGATGTGCGCCACCGGCACCACCGCGCGCACTTCACCAGCGCGCCTCGCCGCCGAGGTAGCCTGCCCCTGCGCGGGCGGGGCCGCCAATCCCGCAGCCGCGGCCACCATCAGCGCAAGCGTCCAGATTCTCCTCTTCATCCTCTCATCTGCCTTCGGCGGTGGAAGGGAAAGCACTGCCGGGAGGCGAATAACTGCCTCTGCCGAGTTTCGAGTTTCGGTTTTCGAGATTCGTTTTTCGAGCCGGGCAGGACCACTCTACCATCCGCCCTGTTGCCAGACCACCTAGCGGTCCGAAGCTGGCTTAGTGCTGAACCATATCCCATTCGGGGCGCCCGACCGGGCCGCGATGATGTCCGGCCAGCTGTCACCATCCAGGTCCGCGAATGCCGTCGCGTAGACGACACCCTGGCCGTCGTTCCAAGTCACTTCGTGAAACGTGCGGCCCTTTCCATCGTTGAAGAAAATCGATCCGGGCAGCTCCACATTGCCGACCACGATGTCCGGGCGGCCGTCGCGATTGAGGTCGGCAACCGCCAGCGAATAGGGCATCCGCGGAGGGCCGGGGAGTTGCACTGGTTCTCCAAACTGACGATCCCCGCGGTTGAAGATAACAAAGGAGGCCTTCTTGCGCTCCTCGATGATGGCCAGGTCGAGGCGGCCGTCGCCGTCGAAGTCGCCCGCGGCGCCAATCCGCACCCACGTGGAGGGCGGGCCCACCTTGGTTGATTCTGCGAAGCGGCCCTTGCCGTTGTTCCACAGAAGGATGCTCTGGCCTCCGTCGCGATGCGGGACGAACAGGTCGAGTGCGCCGTCGCCGTCAAAATCTGCCGCCACGATGGAGGTAGCCGACTCGGTTGGCAATGGCTGGCAGGACGGAAACGCGCCTTCGCGATTATTCAGACAGACAAAACTCGGGGCGGGACTCCTGCCTCCGCGGTTGGCGACCACGATGTCAAGGTAGCCGTCGGCGTCGAGGTCAGCCAGCGTCACATAGCGCGTGCTCCAGGTCGGCTCGCCGAATGCGCCAGCCTCGGTGAAGCGTCCCCGTCCGTCGTTTTTGTACACGAGCTTGCGGTCAGGCTGATCGTTGCTGACGATGATGTCCAGGTCGCCGTCTCCGTCGAGGTCGGCCAGGGCGGCCGAATAGGTTCGGTCCGGCGTTTCCGCCAGATTGCTGGCCGTAAAGCCGCCCTTGCCGTCATTCAGGAGCACGCGATTATGAAGCGGCCAGTGGCGGCCCTTGGCTAGCACAATGTCCAGCAAACCGTCGCCGTTGAGGTCGCCGAGGCTGACGCCCGCCGACGTTTCCCCCTTGTCCTCCAAAAGGACAACGCGCTCAAAAGACCGGAGCGCCGGGCTCGAAGCTGGGCCCTGCGAACTCAGCGCGGGGCCTAAAAGTGGAATGGCGACCAACCCTACGGCAACAACAGAATGGCAGTAAGCGAATGGCCTCATTAGCGGACACTACACCACACCAGGATGCCCCGCACAAGGGCCAACACGGCCGGGCAGCGGCTCCGGCCCGCAGTGGAGGGCGGGGGAGCGGGGCATTTGGTGACATCCGGTCGTTCCCCGGCGACTGTCCCTTCCTGCGGATTGAAAGCGCGGCGGGTGTAGACTAGCGTGCGTCGTGGCAGGCCCGAACCAGCGGAGCAGACTGCGGAGGTTCGGAGCAGGCCCCCGGCGAAGCGGGGGCCGCGGAGGGCGCCATGACCGACAACCCAAACGTAACCATTCCGCCGGACTCACCGGAAGAAGCCGCGATGGAGTCCTGGAAGGAGATTGCGGCTTACCTGAAGCGCGACGTGCGCACGGTCAAGCGCTGGGAGAAGTCGGAAGGCTTGCCGGTGCGCAGGCACCTGCACCAGGCGCGCTCGAGCGTCTACGCCTATCCCTCGGAGCTCGACGCCTGGTGGGCGGCCCGTGCGCCGCGGCTCCCGCTGGCCGCCTCTGCCCCCGCCTGGGAGCGTCGTCATCGCTTCCTGGCGCTCGCCGCGGTGCTCGTGCTCGTGTTTACCAGCTCCCACGGAGGCTCGCCCATCGCCGCCGCTCCCCAGCGCACCGGCCCCACACTGACGGAGATCTTTACCGGGAAACTGGGGATCGAGATTAATCCCGACGCGCGCTTTTCCCCCGATGGCAAGCTGCTGGCGGCCACCGATTCCGGGCACCTGGAGGTTGTGGATGTCGAGACAGAAAAGC
>CAYRII010000373.1:0-2547 GCA_964424245.1 uncultured Terriglobales bacterium
CCAACACCGACCGGCCCAGCACCGGCAGTGCGGGCGTGACCTCGCCCTTCCTGCCCGGCGTCTCCTTCACTGTTCCAACGGTGTGCGACCAGGCCATCATTCTCGGCGCAACGTCCATCTCACCGCCCTTCGGCTGCACCGGCAACTTGCCGCGCAACTCGTTTAACCGGCCGGGATTTTTCAGTTGGGATATGCGCGTTTCCCGGCGCTTCCCCATTACGGACCGATGGAATGTCGAATTCATCGCTGATATGTTCAACCTTACGAACCGCTTCAACGTGGGCGACGTGAGCCCGCTGTGCAACCCGCTTGATGCGGCCGCCTGCCGCGCCGGCGAGCCCACCGCCGCGCTCGACCCGCGGCAGTTCCAGTTCGCGCTGAAAATCAGTTGGTAGGGACGCGCCTGTCTGCGCGCCCTCTGAAGTCTGGGGGCAGCAAAGGAAGTAAGAGTCAAAATCGAAATCACAGGGGCCTCCCGAATCGGGAGGCCTCGTGTGTTTTATGGCGGAATTTTTCGAATCAGTTGGGGTCGCTGCTGCCGCTGATGGTGAGCGGGCGCGGTGCCGTCTCGGCTGGCTCCACTTCGGGAATTTCCTTTGTGGCGGCAATTCCCAACTCGGTGAATTTCCGGGCGGCCGGCAGCAGGCGCGTTTCCAGCGACCCCACGGCGCTGTTGTAGGCGCGCACGGCCCGCTCCAGGCCCGCCTGGAGATTGTTCATATGCTCGGCAAACGTCCCGGCGCGCTCGAAAAGCTCCTGGCCGAGCCGCTTGATCTCCTCGGCATTTTCGGCGATCTGCTGCTGGCTCCAGCCGTAGGCGATAGAGCGCAGCAAAGCAATCAGGGTGGTGGGGCTGGCCAGCACGATGCGCTTGCCCATGGCGTCTTCGATCAGGGTGCGGTCATGTTCCAGGGCCGCGCTGAAAAACGATTCGCCGGGAACAAAAAGCACCACCAGCTCCGGGGTGGGCTGGAACTGCCTCCAGTATTCGCGGCCGGCCAGCTGCTGCACGTGGGAGCGCACCAGCCGGGCGTGGTCGCCCATGGCCTGCTGATACTCTTCCGGAGAACGCGCTTCGAGCGCCTTCCAGAAGGCGTGCAGCGGCACCTTGGCGTCCACCACGATTTGCGTGCCGCCCGGAAGATGAACCACCAGGTCGGGACGCCGCCGGCCTTCCTCGGTGTCCACGTCCGGCTGTTCGGTGAAGTCGCAGTGCGGCGACATCCCGGCCAGCTCCACCGCGCGGCGCAACGTCAGCTCGCCCCACTTCCCCTTGATCTGCGGCTGCCGGAGCGAGGCCACCAGGCTGCCGGTTTCCTGCCGCAGTTCCTTGCTCGTCTGCGCCAGATCCTGCACTTGCGTGGCGAGTTTTCCGTAGGCCTGCTCGCGCGCGCCTTCAATCATGCGAATCTGCTCGTCCAGGCTCTTCAGCGTGGTCTTGAGCGGCTCGACCAGAGCCTTCACGGCTTCTTCGCGCTTGGCCAGATCGCCGGTGGCTTCTTTCTGGAGGGATTCGAATTTCGTCCTGGCCAGGTCCAGGAATTGTTTCGAGCTGCGCTCGAGCGCCGCCGCCGCGAGCGAATCAAACGTGGCGCTCATTTGCGCCTTGGCCTCTTCGAGCGCCTTGCGCTGTTCTTCGAGGCTGGCCTGGATTTCGCCGAGGCGCGTCTCCGCCTCGGCGCGCCGGACTTGCTCCTCCTCCACGCGCCTCCGGTTGGCTTCCGAATCAGCGCGCAGGGTTTCTACCTGGCGGCGGAGTTCCGCCGCCGTGCTCTCCAAACCGGCACGGGCGGAATCGAGCTCGCGGACGCGGTCCTCGTATTGTGCGCGGACGCGCGCCGCGGCCCACAGCCAGCCAATCAGAAGGCCGATGCCGGCCGCGCCCAGAGCAACAACTATCTGCATCGTGGTCATAGGTTTTCTGCCTGTAGCGGCGGCTTTACGCCGCCACTTCCGGCGGAGGAACGGGTCTGGCGATTCTATCACGGGGATTCGAAAGGTTTCGCCGGAGAGTGGAGCGAAGCTGTCAGCGGCCCAGCAGGATGCGCCAGGCGGCCTCGAGCAAGATGCCGAACTCGCCGGGCGGGTTCTGCGCCAGCAACTTTTCCAGCTCAATCTGCACGCGGCCGGCGTTTCTCGGCCCGGACTCCAGGCGGCGGAGGACGCCATCCACGCGGCGGTGCCATTCTTTCGGCGCCACTGCGCGGGCAGCCAGAAGCTGCTCGCGGGCGGATTCGGTGTCCGGCTGGCCCGCGGGCGGGGACACCAGGCGCACGCGGAAGGCAAATTCCCCGGCGCGGCGGCCTTCGATTTCCAGCTCGGCCAGATTTTCAGCGCCGCCGCTGGTGAGCACGCGGCGCATCTCTCCGCCGCGCAGCTTCACAGTATCGGGAGCGAGGTTGCGGATTTCCACTTCCAACCGCTCGGTGCCGCCGCGGACGCGCACGCGCAGCCGCGCCTTCTCGCGCGGAGCGAGTGTCTCTTTCTCCGGTTCGAGCGTCAGCGCGAGCACTCTCACAGGCACCGAGGCCAGGCTGGCGCCTCCTG
>CAYRII010000374.1:0-2537 GCA_964424245.1 uncultured Terriglobales bacterium
CAGCACCCAAACCGGCTCAGCCCTCCCGGCGGCTTCTCCTTTGATCGTCTGGCCGGAAGTGCCGGCGCCGTTCTACATGCAGGATGCCCGCTTCACTGACCGCGTGGCGCGGATTGCTCGCTCGGCCCACAGCCATTTTCTGACGGGCGTTGTGGATTGGAGGCCCGGCCCCCACGGCGGTCTGGCTCCGTACAACAGCGCGGCGCTCGTGGATCCCGCGGGCCGGCGCGTTTTTCTTTATGATAAGATTCATCTGGTGCCGTTCGGCGAATACGTCCCGCTGCGCCGCTGGCTGACCTTTGCCGGGAAGTTGACGGCGGACATCGGCGACTACCAGTCAGGCTCGGTGTATGCGCTGGGCCAACTGCCGGACGGGAAGTTCGGCGTCCTGATCTGCTTCGAAGCGATTTTTCCGGCGGAGGTCAGGCGCTTCGTGGCTGGCGGGGCGGAACTGCTGGTCAACATCTCGAACGATGGTTGGTTCGGCCGCTCCGAGGCGCCGGAACAGCACCTCGTGATTTCGCGGGTGCGCGCGGTCGAGAACCGTCGCTGGTTGCTGCGCGCCACCAACAACGGCCACACGGTCTCGGTGGACCCTTACGGCCGCTACGCCGCCCGGTTGGCCCCGGACTTCCGCGGCGTGCTCGCTGCGCCGTACGATTATCGCCGCGACCGCGCCCTGTATGCGCGGCTGGGAGACTGGTGGGCTTGGCTGTGCGTCCTCGTCGCGGCCGCGTGTTTGATTCGGAGGAAGTAGGAAGCAAGGAGGCAAAGACTTAGCGCGGAGATCCAAATTCGAAACTCGAACGTTTTGTAGCTCACGTCCCGTCCCGCCGGAGGCGGGATTGACGTGAGGCGGTTCTCCTAGGAATTTCAAATGATTCTCGAAGACCTCGAACATCGCCACGCAGAGCTCCAGAAGCGCATCGAACTTGTGCGGAGCTACCTTTGACGCCTCCCGCAACCGCGAACGCCTGGCCGTCCTCGAACAGAAAATAGCCCAGCCCGACTTCTGGCAGAATCAGGAACAGGCGCAAAAGGTTCTTCAGGAACGCAAGCAGGCCGAAGACCGCGTCCAGGCCGAGAAAAAGCTGGTGCGGTGGCTCTCCGACCTCGAGACCTATTTCCATCTGGCGCACGAGGAGACCGATGCCGCCGCCCGCCAGAACGTCCTGGCCGAAATCAGCAGCGAACTGGACGCTGCCGACGCCTACGTCGCCGCGCTCGAAACGCAAACGCTGCTCTCCGGTGAAAACGACGCATTGAACGCCATTCTCACCATCAAGCCCGGCGCTGGCGGCACCGAATCGCAGGACTGGGCGGAGATGCTGCTGCGCATGTACTTGCGCTGGGCGGAGCGCAAGGGCTTTCAGGCCACGGTGATTGATTCGACGCCCGGAGAAGAGGCGGGCTTGAAGTCCGTCACCGTGCGCGTCGAGGGCGCAAATGCCTACGGCCTGCTGGCCGGCGAAAGCGGCGTCCACCGGCTGGTGCGCATCTCGCCGTTTGACCAGGCGGCCCGCCGCCACACCTCGTTTGCCTCCGTGTTTGTGATCCCGGAGATCGACGACCGCATTGAAATTGTGATCAAACCGGAGGAGCTTCGCATTGACACCTTCCGCGCCGGCGGCCACGGCGGCCAGCACGTCAACGTCACCGATTCCGCTGTCCGCATCATCCACCTGGCGACCGGCATCGTCGTGCAGTGCCAGAACGAGCGCAGCCAGCACAAAAATCGCGACATGGCCATGAAGGTGCTCCGCTCGCGCCTCTACGAACACGAACTGGAAAAACGCCGGGAAGAGGCCCGCAAGCTCGACGAGGCCAAACCTGAGATCAGCTTCGGCAGCCAGATCCGGTCCTACGTTCTTCAGCCCTATCGCCTCATCAAGGACCACCGCACCCGGTTCGAGATGGGCGACGTCGACCGCGTGCTGGATGGCGACCTCGACCCCTTCATCCATTCCTACCTGCTCTCCCGCCGCGATCGCGCCGCAGACACCTCCAAGATGTAAGCGGCCAGCTTAAGCCGGGCACGTTTCTCTTTGATTGAAGGGTGGTCTGTGTAGCCCGCCTCTTTCGCGCTTTTTGCGTCCCGACGCTTTTGGTCGGGAAGAGGCAGGGTTTCGCTGCTTTCGGGAAATGCCCCCCTCTGAAAATGCGGGCTACAAGGGCTTTAACAGGCCGAAGCGTTGGAACAGCAGCAGAATGAAAATCCCTGCACATCCGCGTGTGAGGCGCGCAGGAACCTTCTCTGCCGCTGAGGCTCAACCCTCCCCTTTCGGGCGCGCGAAACGGCCACTCGCTGCGCGGTTAACGCCTTCCAGGCGAACGCGTTGACAGTGTTTGGAGCGTATGTTAGCGTCAAGGATTGCGATTTCTCACTGACAACGTTTCTTGGGCCCTCAAATTGCTCTAATCGTCGCCGGAGGAGATTGTCTTGACGCCAACCGGGAAGAACTTTTCATTCACCTCGGAGTCGGTCACCGAGGGTCATCCGGACAAGATCGCTGACCAGATTTCCGACGCGGTGCTCA
>CAYRII010000375.1:0-2510 GCA_964424245.1 uncultured Terriglobales bacterium
CGCGCTTACCTCGCCGGACGCAAAGTGAACAGCAATTGATCAAGCCCCGGGCGCCGGGCCACCGGCGCCGCCAGGGGAACCCCGGTCAGCATCGCCGCCAACTGCCGGAAGGCTGAGACGAGCGCATTGTTGTGGTTCTTCGACAGGGGCACGCCCAGATTGATGGCTTCGCTCACCTGGCGGAAGTCGTTGGGCAGCCGCGCGAAGATGGGGCGCTTCACGTTCTTCTCCACGCTCTTCAGCGCCTGGTCGTCGCTGCGGTTCCAGCGGTTGATGATGATGCGCATCCGGTCGGGGTCGAGTCCCAGCGCGGCGGTGGCCACCAATTGCCGCTCCAGCGTCCACAGCGAGGGCACGTTGGCCTCGGCCACAATCAGAATCAGGCGCGCCAGGCGGAGCGTGGAGTTCCACTCCGGCGAATACTGCGAGCCGAAATCCACCAGCACGTGGTCAAACACGCTCTGCGCCAGGTTCACCACTCGGCTCAGGCTGGCCACGGGAATCTGCTGCCACTCTTCCGGCTGCGAAGTGCCGGGCAAAACCTCGAGCCCCGTTTTGTGCTGGGTGAGCAGGCCGGCGAGGAAATGCCCGTCGAGCCGCTCGAGGTTTTCCACCGCGTCGCGGATGGTGAAGCGCGGTTGCAGGTCGAGCAGCAGGCTGACGTGGCCCACCGGCCGCGCAAAGTCGAGCAGCACCACACGTTTCTTCGTCAATTGCTTGATTTGCACGCCCAGGTTGACCGCCACCGTGCTCGTCCCCACGCCGCCCTTCGAGCCCATCACCACCAGCGCCTTGTTGTGGATCACGCACGTGCCGTCCACGCGAGACTCCTGGATAAAACGGGCCAGGGTTTCCTGGAGCTGGGCGGGATTGATGGGCTTGGGGAGAAATTCCTGCACACCGCTGCGCATCGCCGTCAGGAGCAAGTTCGGGTCAGGATTCTGCACCGGAGCCGAAGCAATCATCCGCGCGCCGGGGCGCATCCGGTGCAGGTGTGCAGCCAGCGCAAAGAAAGGTTCCGCCTCGCGGGGCAGGTCGAGCAGAATCACGTCGGGGATTTTCTCCCCCAGGCCCAGGTTCCATTCCCCTTTGTTCGAGACGGTCCACTCCACCACGGAATGAACCAGCCCCGTCTGTTGCAGGCACGCTCGCAGATAGTCGCTCGATGCGGCGTCCGGACTGACCACAGCTGCTGTTAGCATTCCCTTCGGTCTCCCCTTAGATTCCCTCAAGCAACGCGACTGCTCAACGACGGCTCCTGAACGCGGCGACAGCTAGTTCTTTTTGCCCGGCGCGGCCGGCGGCAGGAACGGCTCCGGGAATTTCGGCGCGCCCGGCAGCGCTTCCACCGGATGCGGCTTCACGATGCGGGGCGTCACCACCACGAGCAGCTCGGTCTTGCTCTTGTTGCGGTTGTAGCTGCGGAAAAACTGTCCGAGCAGCGGAATGTCGCCCAGCACCGGAATCTTTTGCGCCGTGCGCGTCAGCCGGTCGTCCACCAGACCGGCAATCGCAAAGCTCTGCCCGTCCTGCAACTCCATCTCTGTATCCACCCGCCGCGTGGAGAGCGCCGGAATCAAAAAGCCGGAGATGCTTAGCGCGTTGGCAAAATCCAGCGCGCTCACTTCCGGCCGCACCTTCAGGTGAATCTTGCCTTCGGCGGTCTGCGTGGGCGTGAACGTGAGCCGAACGCCGAATTCCTTGAATTGAATGGTGACCGCATTCCCGGTGGTGCCGGCCTGCAGCACCGGGAAGGGGAATTCTCCGCCGGCCAGGAAGCTGGCTTCTTTGCCCGCCTGTGTGAGCAGGTTGGGTTCGGCGAGAATCTGCAGGAGGTTTTCCTGCTTGAGCGCGCGGATGGTGGCGCCCAGGTTGATGTCGGGCCGGAAGACGAAGATGTTCAGCAGGTCGCTCAGCGTGAATTCCGCCGTCGTAGCGGCCTGCCCGCCGGGGCCTTGCTCGACGGTCAGCGAATCCAGGCGCGGCGGGCCGAACTGCTGCGTGCCCGTGACGCCGATGTTGCTGCGCGGGCCCAGCCCGCCTCCCGGCGCGATGAAGTTCCAGCCGAACTGGCTGATGGCCGCGCGGTTCACCTCTGCGAATTTCACTTCCAACAGAATCTCGGCCGGCGGCGGCGGCGCCGGCACTTCCATCAGGCTGATGACTTTCGGAGTGATGGCGGAAACCACCGCCAGGATGCGGTCGGCTACGGCCTTTGTCGTCGCGCGGCCGGAGAGCATCACCAGGTCTTTCGAGGCCTCGACGCGCACCGGCTCCTGCGGAAAGACTTCCCGGATCTTCTGCGAGATGCCCAGGATGTCGAGGTCCACGATCAAATCAAACGTCTGGCTCAGGTCGTTTTCGTCCCACAGGATGAGCGAGACGCCTCCGGCCGTCTTCCCGTTCACCAGCAACTGGTTGGGCGTGACCACGATGGCGTCGGCGATGTTGGGGTCGGCCACCGAGACGCGCTTCAGGCGCGTGGGCGAAGTAATCACCAGGGAGCGGCC